>NZ_JBFAWY010000024.1:0-121157 GCF_040680575.1 Streptomyces sp. NPDC052020 | reverse complement strand
GCGGTTGGCGCGTCAACACCGGAACGTTCTTGGCCGACCGATTCCGCGCCGTTCCGAGGACGGACACCCCCCGACGCGACCCGACCCACCCCCCCGCGAAGGCGCTACGCGCACCCCCACCGAAGCCGCACAGGCGCCGCAGGCACGACGCCGCACCCCCACATGAGCCGCACCGGGGCGCACCGGAGCCACAGGCCCCCGTCCGGCTACTGGTCGGACGAGAACCGCACCGCCCCCGCCGGGATCCGCGCGTCGCACCACACGCGGACGCCTTCGCGGAGTTCGTTGTCGGGCCCCACCACCGCCCCGTCGCCGACGACCGTCCCGGTGAGGACGGATCGTTCGCCGACGCGCGCCCGGCTCCCGATGAGGGAGTCGGTGACGACGGCGCCGGGTTCGATGACCGCCCCCGGCAGGATCGTGCTGCCGAAGACCCGGGCGCCCTCCGCCACGAACGCCCCCTCCCCCACCACCGTCCCGCCCGCCAGCTTGGCGTCGGGCGCGACGGTAGCCGTCGGCAGTACGAGCCGGTCCCCGCAGCGGCCGGGAACGGCCGGGGACGGCGCCCGCCCCAGCACCAGGTCCGCCGAGCCCCGTACGAAGGCCGCCGGTGTGCCGAGGTCCAGCCAGTACGTGGAGTCGACCATGCCTTGCAGATGGGCCCCGGCCGACAGCAGCTCGGGGAACGTCTCGCGCTCGACCGACACCGGCCGCCCCACCGGAATGGTGTCGATCACGGAACGGCGGAAGACGTACGCCCCCGCGTTGATCTGGTCGGTGACGATCTCCTCCGGCGTCTGGGGCTTCTCCAGGAACGCCAGCACCCGGCCCGTCGCGTCCGTGGGCACCAGGCCGTACGCCCGGGGATCGGTCACCTTCGTCAAGTGCAGGGAGACATCGGCCCCCGACGACGCGTGGGTCCGCACCAGCGCCCGGATGTCCAGGCCGGTCAGGATGTCGCCGTTGAAGACCAGCACCGGGTCGTCGGGCCCCGAGTGCAGACGGGCCGCCGCGTTGCGTATCGCCCCGCCCGTGCCGAGCGGCTCCTCCTCCGTCACGTACTCGAGGTGGAGCCCCAGCGACGCCCCGTCGCCGAAGTGCGGTTCGAAGACCTCGGCCAGATAGGACGTGGCGAGCACGATGTGCTCGACCCCCGCGGCTCTCGCCCGCGCCAGCTGGTGCGTGAGGAACGGCACCCCCGCCGCCCTGACCATGGGCTTCGGCGTGTGCACCGTGAGCGGGCGCAGCCGGGTGCCCTTGCCGCCGACCAGGAGGATCGCTTCTGTCACCTGTCGTCTCTGCTTCCTGCCGGGACCGGCCGAACTGTATTTCGGCCGGCCAGTGTATGCAGAACGCGACCTGGCACCGTCGACGGCCGTGCGGTGCCCCAGAACCCCAGCGGCTCAGCGGCCCTGATACCGCGCCGCGGTGGAGCGAGCCGTGCCGAGCTTGCCGTACAGCTTCCCCCCAGGGCAGTCCGTGACGAACCCGTCCCGGTGGCCCGAGATAACGTTCAGCCGTACGCTCTTTCCCTTTTTGTAGCGGTTGCCGCCCCCGGACGTCAGGTACGTCTTGCCGTTCGGATTCATCCCGTACAGCCCGAGCTTCCACGCGGTCAGCCGCGCGATGGCCGTGACGGCGGAGGAGGACGGCTTGGTCGAGCTGTAGGTGCCGATGACGGCGACGCCCATGCTGTTGGTGTTGAACCCGAGGGTGTGCGCGCCCTGGACCGGCTTCGCCACGCCGCCGGCGCGGCCCTCGTAGATCTTTCCGCACTTGTCGACGAGGAAGTTGTAGCCGATGTCCCGCCAGCCCATGCTCCCCACGTGGAAGCGGTAGATGCTGCGGATGACGGAGGGGGCCTGCGAGCAGGTGTAGTTGTTGCCGGACGCCGTGTGGTGCACGAACGCCGCCTTCACCTTCTTCGTGTAGACGAACTTCTTCTCCCGCAGTTTCTCGTCCGCCCCCCAGCCGCTGCGCGTGACGATGCCCGGTCGCGGGCCGACGTACGGCTCGGCCTTCTGCCGCTGCCCCGTCAGGGCACCCGCTCCCAGGGCGATCAGCTCGTTCACGGTCTGGGCACGGCTGAGGGCGGGGATCTCGGCGGCGCCGAGCGGGGCGAGGCCGGCGTTGGCCGCGGAGGCGGCGACGGCTTCGGACGACTGGGGGCCGGGAGCACCGGTGCGGGAGCCGTCCTCCGCCGGTACCTCCGGCGGCGGGTCGGTGGCCTCGCCGGGGTCGACGAGTTCGAGGCGCAGCCCGGCGGGAAGGCCCTGACCGGCCGGGACACCCACCGCCCGGAGCCCGCCACTTCCGCTGCCGTCCTCGTACCCCCGTTCCCGTCCGCCCCCGCCCTCCGCCCGCACCCGCACCTCGACGCCGTCGGACTCGCCCACCCACAGCGGCGCGGTGGCCCCGCGCACCCGCCCCGAGAGGCGCTCGGCCGTACCGGGGTCGGCCCCGTGGTCGGTGTGGTGCGTCTCAAGGTCCCGCCAGGGTGACCAGGCGCCGGTGGCGGTGGCCCGGGTGCGGACCTGGACGCGGCCGTGCAACTCGGTGTCCGGCTCGTCCCAGACGACGCCGACCAGCGAGAAGCGCTGTACGTCGCGGGCGGGCAGACCCTGTTCGGCGGGGCCGGCGGCGCGGTCGCGGGACAGCGGCCGAAGGGGGAGCGACTGGGTGCTGCCGGGAATGCGCGACCGGTCGGCCGCGGGCACCGGGTCCGTGGGTGCCGGCCGCCCGGTCGCGGGCACTTCCGCGGTCGGCACCGGTCTCGCGGGTGCCGCGGCCGCGGGCGGGGCGAGGGGGAGGGCGAGGGCGGCCGCACAGGTGACGCCGATGGGGGGAGCAAGAAATCCACGCATGACCACGATCCTGGTCATGAGCCAACAAATCTGTCCATCCGCTAATTGACGGCGTGTCGGACTTATTACCCCAAAGAGGTGGCGCAACGGCTGCGGCACAGACGCCCGTCCACTCGGTGGCCGGCCCCGCCGCCGCGTACGCTTGCACGGGTGAACGCGAGCGACCGTACCCCTGCCGACCTGCTGAGTTCCGCGCTCGCCGCGGACCCCGGGCGCCCCCTGGTGACCTTCTACGACGACGCGACGGGCGAGCGCGTCGAATTGTCCGTGGCCACGTTCGCCAATTGGGTGGCCAAGACCGCCAATCTGCTCCAGGACGAGCTGTCCGCCGAACCCGGCGACCGGGTGACGCTGCTGCTGCCCGCGCACTGGCAGACGGCGGTGTGGCTGCTGGCGTGCGCGTCGGTGGGCGTCGTCGCCGACGTCGCCGGCGATCCGTCGGCGGCCGACGTGGTGGTGAGCGGCCCGGAGACGCTGGAGGCGGCACGGGCCTGTTCCGGGGCGCGGATCGCGCTGGCGCTGCGCCCGCTCGGCGGGCGTTTCCCGCAGCCGCCGGAGGGCTTCGCCGACTACGCCGTGGAGGTGCCGGGCCAGGGGGACCGGTTCGTGCCGTACGCCCAGGTCGACCCGGAGGTGCCCGCCCTGATCGTGGCCGGACGCGAGTTCAGCGGGGCGGAAGTGGTGGAGCGGGCGCGGGCGGAGGCGTCCGGGCTCGGGCTGACGGGGCCGGGTTCCCGCATCCTGTCCGGACTGCCGTACGACACGTGGGAGGGGCTCAGCGCGGGCCTCTACGCCCCGCTGGCCACCGGCGGGTCGGTGGTGCTGTGCCGGCACCTCGGCCGGCTGGGGGCGGACGCCCTGGACAAGCGCATCGAGACCGAACGGGTGACGGCCACGGCCCGGTAGCCCCGGCGCCCCCCCGGCCTCTCTCCCGGCCCTCCCCAATCGCCCCCGCCGATCCCCGATCACTCCCCCGCCGCTCCCCGGCTCCGTCCGGCCCCGTCCGGCCCGTCGTCCCCCATTCGGCCCGCCCCGCCCACCTCCCGCCGCCCATCCGCGCCATGGTCGAAGGAGCGGCGGCGAGACCCGCGCGCATCCGGCGGCGGGAGGACCGTGGCACGCAGGACACGCTCGTACGACACGAGGGGTGGAGCCAGACGTGAGTGACACCGCGGGCGCGCCCGACGGGAGCGGGGCCGGCCGGACCCTGGGCCCGGGGGCGGGCGCGTCCGCGACCGGGGCGGCGCTGCGGCGCCGGCGCGGGCGGCGGCTGCTGCGCGCGGCGGGGCTCGCGGTGTGCGGTGCCGTCGTCGCCGCCGCGGGGGCCGGGTGGGCGGTGTACGCGAAGCTGGACGGCAACATCACGCCCGACGAGGCCGCCGCGGCCGAGCTCGCCCGCTACGCGAACGAGCGGCCCACCGTCCTGGTCCGCGGCGCGCGGAACATCCTGCTCATCGGGTCCGACACCCGCTCCGGCGAGGACAACGCCCGCTACGGGCGGGACTCGGGCACCGCGCGGTCCGACACCACGGTCCTGCTGCACCTGGCCGCGGGCCGGCGCAGCGCCACCGCCGTCTCGGTGCCCCGCGACCTGATGGTGCGCGTGCCCGGCTGCCGCCGGGCGGACGGGTCCCGGACCGAGCCGGTGTTCGCGATGCTCAACTACGCCTACGAGGCGGGCGGTTCGGCCTGCACCATCCGTACCGTGGAAAAGCTGACGGGCATCCGGATCGACCACCATGTCGTCGTCGACTTCCACGGCTTCAAGGAGATGGTCGACGCGGTGGACGGCGTCGAGGTGTGCCTGAGTGAACCGGTCGACGACAAGGCCGCCGGACTGAAGCTGCCCGCGGGCCGGGTGACGCTCGACGGGGAGCGGGCGCTCGGTTACGTCCGCGTCCGCAAGTCGCTCGGCGACGGCAGCGACACCGGCCGGATGGAGCGGCAGCAGCGCTTCCTGGCCGCGCTCGTCGACAAGGTGCGGAGCAACGACGTCCTGCTGAATCCGGTGAAGCTTTATCCGCTCCTGGACGCGGCCACCTCGTCCCTGACCACCGACCCGGGTCTGGCGACTCTGCGCGGCCTGTACGAACTCGCGCGCGGTCTGCGCGGCATCCCCACCGAGCGGGTGCGATTCCTGACGGTTCCGCGAGAGTCGTATGCGCGGGACCCCAATCGCGATCAACTCGTGGAGCCCGAGGCGCAGAAACTGTTCGACCGGCTGCGGAGGGACGAACCGGTCGCGGTGGCCCCGGGCGACTACGGGGCGTACGGCCGTGACAGCGGAAAGTCCCGGGAAATGCCGACCGGTGAACTCGGCCGCTCCCCGTCCCCGGCGCCCACGTTCCCGGGGAACACCGCCGCGGAGGACGGCTGCGCGTAAAGCGCGCTCCAAGGCAACACACAGGAAACGAACTCACGTGCCGTATAGGGGCGGATTGCCCGGGTGTAAAGGACGTGGAATTTGTCACCGGCGTCGTCCGGCGCTGAACTGGGCGGTTAGTGTGAGCGATCCGGTGTGCCCGACCGTACGGTTCGGCCTGAGGTCGCGCACTGATCGACCGAGACCCGAGCGCCTTGGGGGAAGGCGCCGCGTGGCCCCGACGGAGGATACGGACGACCGTGGACGCGCAAGGCCGTGGGCGGGCGGGGGACATCGACCCCGCAGACCAGTGGGTGCTCAACCCGAACACCGGCGAATACGAACTGCGACTGTCTCCTTCCGCACCGCAGTCGACCGTGCCCGGCCCGCGCCGGGCGGCACCCGGAAGGGCGGGTGCCCGGCGGGCCCGCACCGCGCCCGCCGCGCCGGGCGCGAAGGCCCCGGCGTCTCCGGCGGGCGCCGCCCCCGCTCCGGGGGACACCGCGCTCGCGCCGGGCCGTGACGCGCCCTCCCCGGGCCGGGCGGCTCCGTCGCGGCGCCGGCGCCGGGCCGCGCCGGAGGCGCCGCCGCCGGGCCGGCGCGGGCGGCGGCCGGCGAAGAGGAAGACGCGGGGCAAACGGATCCTGCTGTGGACCGGCGGCTCGCTGGCGTTCATCGTGCTCGCCACCGCGGGCACCGCCTACCTCTACCTCGAACACCTGAACGGCAACATCGACTCCCTGTCCGACGACGGCGCGAGCACCGGCGGCTTCCGCAAGGACCAGCCGATCAACATCCTGCTGATCGGCACCGACAAGCGCACCGGCGCCGGGAACGAGGGCTACGGCGACGCGGGCAGCGCCGGGCACGCCGACACCACGATCCTGCTGCACGTCTCCAAGGACCGCTCCAACGCCACCGCCCTCAGCATCCCCCGCGACCTCATCGTCGACATCCCCGACTGCCCGACCAAGCAGGAGGACGGGACGACGAAGATCATCCCCGGCGAGCAGGGCGTCCGCTTCAACACCAGCCTCGGCCAGAACGGCCGTACCCCCAGCTGCACCATGCGGACCGTCACCGAGCTGACCGGGGTCACGCCCGACAACTTCATGGTCGCCGACTTCAACGCCGTCAAGACGCTGACGACGGCGGTCGGCGGTGTCGAGGTGTGCCTGGCCAAGGACATCGACGACCCGGACTCGCACCTGAAGCTGGCGGCGGGCACGCACACCATCCAGGGCGAGCAGGCCCTCGCCTTCGTGCGCACCCGGCACTCGGTCGGCTTCGGCGGCGACCTGAGCCGCATCGGGATCCAGCAGCAGTTCCTGAGCGCGCTGATGCGCAAGCTCAAGTCCAACGACACGCTGACCAGCCCCTCCAAGATGGTGAAGCTGGCCGAGGCGGGCACCGAGGCCCTCACCGTGGACTCCCAGCTCAACAGCATCGGCAAGCTGAAGGACCTCGGGCTGGAACTGGGCAAGCTCGACACCAAGAACCTGACGTTCACCACCGTCCCGGTGGTCGACAACCCCAACGAGACGGTCAAGTCGACGGTGGTCCTGAGCGAGGCCAAGGCCGAACAGGTCTTCGCCATGATCCAGGACGACGTCTCCTTCACCGCGGTCGAGCAGCGCAAGAAGAAGGAGTCCGCCGCCGTCGCCGCCCGGCTCAAGGGCGCCAAGGCGGACCCCTCCGAGGTCCGCGTGCGCATCCTCAACGGCGGCGCGAAGGACGGCGCCGCCCAGCAGACCCTCACCTGGCTCCAGAACGACGAGGGCGTCACCAAGTCGGAGAACGCCGGTGACGCGCCGCAGGACCTGGGCAAGACCACCCTGGAGTACGCCCCCGCGCAGGCCGACCAGGCCCGCCGTCTCGCCGACATCCTCGGCCTGTCCGGTGCGGCCCTGAAGCCCGGCGAGAGCGTCGCCAACGCCCAGGGCCTGCCCACGATGACCCTGACCCTGGGGAGGGACTTCAAGGGCGCCGGCGTGAAGCTCAACGCCCCGCAGAAGGCGCCGGACGTGGAGAAGTCCACGGCGGACAAGGTGCAGTGCGCCAAGTGACGCGCCCCCGGCGGCCCTGAGCCGGCCGCCGGGCCGCGCCGGAGGCGCCGCCGCCGGAGCCGCCGGAGCCCCGGGGCCGCCGGAAATCGGCGTACACCCATCGCGGGGGTTCGTGCGTCCAACAAGACGTGAACGCGGAAGCGGCCACCGGCGCGGGAGCCGGGAAAACCGGAAAAGGGGCAGGACGCCACGGGACACCACGGGCGGACACGCTCCGTGCCCGGACGGACACCCGCTTTACCGCCGGTAGCGCCCCTGTCGTGGAAATAGGAGGAATTGCCCTGTTGTAGGGACATCGAATTTGTCACCTACGTCTTTCGACGCTGAACTGGGCGGATAGTGTGAGCGATCCAGTGCTCCCGCCGCGTGGCCCGCCCTGGCGTCGTGCACTGTGCTGACCATCACCGTGCGCCTTCCCCGGAAGGTGCCGCGTGCCCCGACGGAGGATCGGACGACCGTGGACGCGCAAGGCCATGGGCGGGCGGACGACATCGACCCCGCAGACCAGTGGGTACTCAATCCGCGCACCGGCGAATACGAACTGCGACTGTCCCCCTCCGCACCGCGACCGCCCGTGCCCGGCCCGCGCGGCGCGGGCCGCGGCAGACCCCCGCGCGACCGCGCGCCGTCCCCCCGCCGCGGAACGGACGGCGGCGAGACACGCCGTGAGGTCCCGTCCCAGCGCAGGCGCCGCACCGCGCCCGAGGAGCCGCCCGGGCGGCGCGGCCGCCGCCCGGAGCCGCAGGCGAAGAAGGGGCCCAAGGGCCGCAGGGTCCTGCTGTGGACCGGCGGCACGATGGCGCTGGTACTGCTCGCCGCCTGCACGGGCGGCTACTTCTACCTCAAGCATCTGGAGGGCAACGTCTCGGCGACGGACGTCGGCGACGCGGGCAAGAGCACCTTCAGCAAGGACGAGGCGTTCAACATCCTCGTCATCGGCACCGACAAGCGCACCGGCGCCGGGAACGAGGGCTACGGCGACGCGGGCAGCGCCGGGCACGCCGACACCACGATCCTGCTGCACGTCTCCAAGGACCGCTCCAACGCCACCGCCCTCAGCATCCCCCGCGACCTCATCGTCGACATCCCCGACTGCCCGACCAAGCAGGCCGACGGCTCCACCCAGGTCATCCCCGGCTCGCAGGGCGTCCGCTTCAACCGGAGCCTGGGCGAGAGCGGCCGGGACCCGGGCTGCACCATGCGCACGGTGAAGGAGAACACCGGCATCCCGGTCGACCACTTCATGATGGCCGACTTCAACGCGGTCAAGACGCTCACCTCGGCCGTCGGCGGCGTGAAGGTCTGCCTGCAGCACGCCGTCAACGACGAGAAGTCCAAGTTGAACCTGCCCGAGGGCGAGTCCACCGTCCAGGGCGAGCAGGCCCTGGCCTTCGTCCGCACCCGGCACGCCTTCGGCAACCAGGGCGACCTGGACCGCATCAAGGTGCAGCAGCAGTTCCTGGCCTCGCTGATGCGGCAGATGTCCTCCGGCGACACCCTGACCAGCCCCACCAAGCTGGTGAAGCTCGCCGAGGCCGCCACCAAGGCGCTGACCGTGGACTCCGCCATCCGGAAGGTGGGCACGCTCAAGGACATCGCCCTGGAGCTGAAGAAGGTGCCGACGAAGAACATCTCCTTCACCACGGTGCCGGTGAAGGACAACCCCGCCGAGACGGTCAAGGCCACCGTCGTCCTCGAAGAATCGAAGGCCCCCCAGCTGTTCGACACGATCGTCAACGACGTCTCGCTCACCGCGGCCAAGCAGCAGCAGAAGCGGGAGGCGGCCGCCGTCGCCGCCCGGCTCAAGGGCGACAAGTCGGCCCCCTCCGACGTGCGGGTGCGCATCCTCAACGGCGGCGCCCCGGCCGGCAGCGCCCAGGAGACCCTCGCCTGGCTCCAGACGGAGCAGGGCGTGGACAAGTCGGAGAACCTGGGCAACGCGCCCGCCGAGCTGGCCAGGACCACGCTCGAGTACGCCCCCGCACAGGCCGACCAGGCCCGCCGCCTGGCCGGCATCCTGGGCCTGTCCGGCGCCGCCATGAAGCCCGGCGAGAGCGTCACCAACGCCCAGGGCCTGCCCACGATGACCCTGACCCTGGGCAAGGACTTCAAGGGCGCGGGGGTCAAGCTCAACGCGGCGTCGCAGAAGGCGCCGGACGTGGAGAAGTCCACGGCGGACAAGGTGCAGTGCGCCGGCTGAGGCCCGCGAGCGGACCTGCGGGGCCCCTCGTACGTCAGACCGGACGAGGGACGGGCCCGTGCCCATGGCGCGAGGGTGGGGAGGACGGGACGTGACCCGCAACAGTGTGCAGGGGGAGGCCACGCTGCCGCCGGTCCGGCGGCCCCGGCGGCGGCCGGGCGAGGACGGCTCCCCGCCCGCGGCGGACCGGCGGGGACGGCCCTCCGGCGGCGGCGCGGAGGGCGAGCCGGGCGGTGACGGCAAGGACGGCGCGGAGGGCCACGCCGGCGGCAGACGCCTGCCGCCCCGGCGCGGGCGCCGCGCGCTGCGCTGGACCGCGGTCACCCTGGCGGTGCTGATACTCGGCACGGCCGGCGCCGGATACCTGTACTACGAGCACCTCAACGGCAACATCGAGAAGGACCCCCTGAACCTGGGCGACAGCAAGGTCGCCGAACCCACGCCGAACGCCGCCGGGCAGGTCCCGCTGAACATCCTGGTCATCGGCTCCGACGCCCGGGACACCAAGGAGAACCAGGAACTGGGCGGCGCCCGCGAGACGTTCGGGGGCACGCCGCTGGCGGACGTGCAGATGCTGGTGCACCTGTCCGCGGACCGCAGCAACATGTCGGTCGTCAGCATGCCGCGCGACACCCTGGTGCGGATCCCCAAGTGCACCGACCCGGACGACGGGAAGGTCTACCCCGCCAGCGACGGGCGGGTGATGACCAACCAGAGCCTCGGGCACGGCGGCCCGGGCTGCACGGTGGCGACCTGGCAGGAGCTCACCGGCATCCACATCGATCACTTCGTCATGGTGGACTTCGCGGGCGTGGTGTCGATGGCGGACGCCGTCGGCGGCGTACCGGTGTGCGTGGACGCCAACATCCACTCCCGTGACGGCAAGGGCCACGGCTCGGGCCTGAAACTGGCCAAGGGCACCCACCCGGTCAAGGGCGAGCAGGCCCTGCAATGGCTGCGCACCCGCTACGGCTTCGAGGACGGCAGCGACCTCGCCCGCGCCAAGGCGCAGCACATGTACATGAGTTCGATGGTCCGCCAACTCCGCGAGAACGCCACCCTGAGCAATCCGAACAAGCTGCGCAGGCTCGCCGAGGAGGCGACCGAGGCGCTCACCGTCGACCCGGGCCTCGACACCGTCAAGAAGCTGTACGACCTCAGCACCGAGCTGCGGAAGGTGAAGCCGGAGCGCATCACCATGACCACGATGCCCAACCGGTACGTGGGCGCCCGGGTGGAGCCGACCGAGGACGCCGAGCAGTTGTTCCGGCTGGTGCGCGAGGACATCCCGCTGGACGGCAAGGGCACGGAGAAGAAGACGCCGCGGCGGGAGTCGGACGACCCGGCCGCCCCCGACGGCGAGATCGCGGTGCAGGTCCGCAACGGCACCCGTACCGACGTCCTGGCCCCGGCGAGCGGGCGCGCGACCACCGTCGCCGGGCTGCTGGCGGACAAGGGCTTCACCCAGGCGGTCGCCGACCCCGCCGCGTCCGCGAGCGAGGCCCGGACCGTCGTGCGCTTCCCCAGCGCCGAACTGGAGGGCGACGCCCAGCGGGTCGCCGAGGCCCTGGGCATTCCGCTGAGTTCGGTGAAGCGGTCCACGGACGTCTCGGGGGTCACGCTCGTCGTCGGCGCGGACTGGCGGGAGGGTACGGCCTACCGGGCGCCCGAGAGCGACGACAAGACGCCCGAGACGGCCGACGCCCTCAACGGCGCGGACGACACGGCGTGCATGCGCGTGGACCCGGCGTTCACCTGGTCCTGACGGCCGCCCGCGCCCCGGCCCTCACCCGGAAAGCCGCGGTCCGCCGCGCGACGGCCGTCACCGTGAGCCGGCGTCGGCGTCCGCGCGGACCGCCGGGCGGCGGCTGGCGATCACCTTGCGGGCCAGCGACCGCGGGCTGGTCAGAAAGCCCCAGCCCCACGACATGTGCATGGTCGCCAGCGCGACGGGGATCTGCGCCCGCGCCTTGAGCGGCAGGCCCTTGCCGGCCGGCACCGACCCGGCGACGATCGCCGCCAGATAGCCGCCGGGGATCACGAAGCCCCACGGGGTGAGCGCCGCGCCCGCCACGATCCCGGCCGCGATCGCGCACACCGCCGTCGGCGGGGCGAGGTAGCGCAGGTTGATGGAGCCGGCGTGGTAGCGGGCGACCACGTGCCGCCAGCGGCCGTAGTCCTTGTACTGCTTGGCCAGCGCCCGCACGCTCGGCCGGGGCCGGTAGGACACCTTCAGCTCCGGCGAGAACCAGATCAGCCCGCCCGCCTCGCGGATGCGGAAGTTCAGCTCCCAGTCCTGGGCGCGGATGAACTCCTCGTTGTAACCGCCCTGCCGCTCCAGCGCCTCCCGGCGGAACACGCCGAGGTAGACCGTCTCGGCGGGGCCCGCCTGGCCGCCGGTGTGGAAGGCGGCGTTGCCCACGCCGATCTTCGAGGTCATGGCGGCGGCGACGGCGCGCTCCCAGTCGTTCTCGCCCTCGGCGTGCATGATGCCGCCGACGTTCTGCGCGCCGGTCTCCTCCAGCAGCCGTACGGCCGTGGCGATGTAGTTCGGCGACAGCATGCCGTGCCCGTCGACGCGGACCACGACCGGATGGCTCGACGCCTTGATCGCGGCGTTCAGCGCGGCCGGGGTGCGCCCGCTGGGGTTGGGCACGGTGTGCACACGCGGGTCCTCGCGGACGAGCTGGGCGGCGATCTCGTCCGTGCGGTCCGTGGACGGACCGAGGGCGATGACGACCTCCATCTCGCCGGCGTACTCCTGCGCGAGGATCGCTTGGACGGCGCCGCGCAGATGCCGCTCCTCGTTGAGGACCGGCATGATCACGGACACGGCGGGAAGCTGCACGTCGGAGTTGGCGTTCATCGGAGCTCACGTTACCGCGAACGGGGGACACCGGTGCGCGCCGCGGGGGCCGCTGCACCGGGCCGCAGATCGTATGGGCCTACGGTGCTCACGGATTCGCACGTCCGGTACCAGGGCCAGTCCTCGCGGAGGTGTCCCCTTGCCCATGCCGCCCCGCTCCCCCTCCCCCAGTGTCCCGGCCCCGTCCGCGCCGGGCGGACCCCCGCCGCCCCGGCGCCGCCCGCGCTCCTCCGGCCGGGCGGCGCCGGGACCCGCCGCCGGGCGGAAGCGGCCGCGCTGGGCGCTGCGGGTGGTGACCACCCTGTCGGTGGTGGTCCTCGCCTCGGCCGGCATCGGGCACACGGTGCTCAGCGGCCTGGACGCGGACATCGCCCGGGTCGACGCCTTCAAGGACATGAAGAACCGGCCGCGGGCCGGGCACGGCATGAACGTCCTGCTGGTCGGCACCGACGGCCGCGACCGGATCACCCCCGAGGAGCGGCGCCGGTACCGGCTGGGCGGCGCGCCCTGCCACTGCACCGACACGATCATGATCGTGCACATCTCGGCGGACCGGGAGCGGGCCAGCGTGGTCAGCCTGCCCCGCGACTCGTACGCCGTGACCCCGGCGTACACCGACGCCGCCACCGGCAAGCGGCGCGGCGGCCACCCGCTCAAGCTGAACGCGGCCTACGCGGAGGGCGGCCCGCAGCTGACCGTCCGCACCGTCGAGGCCATGACCGGCGTGAAGATCGACCACTATCTGGAGGTCGACTTCACCAGCTTCATGAAGACCGTCGACGTCCTCGGCGGCGTGCGGGTCTGCACCCCCCGGCCGCTGAAGGACGGCTACACCGGCCTGGACCTGCCGGCCGGCACCCACACCCTGGCCGGCGGGCAGGCCCTCCAGTACGTCCGCGCGCGGCACCTCGACAACGCCTCCGACCTGGGGCGGATGCAGCGCCAGCAGCAGTTCCTGGCCGCCCTCATCGACCGGGCGACCTCCTCGGGCATCCTGCTGAACCCGCTCAAGTTCCGGGACGTGACCCGGGCCGTGCTGGGCTCGGTCCGCGCCGACAAGGGCTTCGGCACCGGCGAGCTGCTGGCGCTGGGCCGGGCCATGCGGAACTTCTCCCCCTCGTCGTCGGAGTTCGCGACGGTGCCCATCGAGCAGATGGGGTACGCCGTCAAGGGCGTCGGCTCGACCCTGAAGTGGGACACCGCCAGGGCCGAGCGGCTCTTCCGGGCACTGCGCGAGGACGAGCCGCTCGCCGCCCACCAGCCGCGCAGCACGCCGGTGCCGGCCGTGCCGGTGGAGCCGCGGCACATCCGCGTCCAGGTGGAGAACGGCACGCACACGGCCGGGCTGGGGCGGCGCGTGGACACGGCGCTGGCGGCGGCCGGCTTCGGCACCACCCGGATGCCGGTGAACGCCGCGGACCGTTCCGTGCGGCGGACCGTCGTCGCCTACGACCCCCGCTGGGACCGCTCCGCCAGGTCGCTGGCGGCGGCCCTGCCGGGCAGCGAGCTGCGACCGGTCGCGGGGCTCGGGCCCACGCTGAAGGTGATCGCGGGCACCGACTTCACCGGGGTCCGCAAGGTCCGCGCCGAGCAGCCGGTCCGGGAGCCCGGCGGCGTGGTGCGCGGCGACGAGGTGGTGTGCGGGAAGCCGTAGCCGCGACCGACCCGGGACGGCCCCCGCTCGGCGAATCCGTCCCCCCGGCCCCGTGGGGCCCGCTCGGCGGAACCGTCCCCGCCCCCCGTGGGGCCCGCTCGGCGAATCCGCCCCCATCCCTCCATGGGGCCCGCTCGGCGAATCCGCCCCCATCCCTCCGTGGGGCCCCGCTTGGCGGATCCGTCCCCTCCCCCCGTGGCGGACGGGGTCCGGCGGGCGTACGACAAAGGGGCGGGCCGGTTCGCGGCCCGCGCATCCCCCGCCCGTCCCGAGGAGGACACCATGGAGCAGCCCGCGACCACGACCGCGATGAGCCAGGAGATGCAGGACTGCGTCGAGGCGTGCATGTCCTGCCACGCCCTGTGCGAGGAGACCATGAGCTCGTGCCTGCAGAGGGGCGGTCAGGCCCAGATGCGGATCATGCGCGCGCTGATGGACTGCTCGGAGATGACCCGGCTGTGCGCCGACATGATGATGCGCCGCTCGCCGATGGCGGCCGAGATGTGCGCCCTGTGCGCCCGGGCCTGTGAGATGTGCGCCGAGGCGTGTATGGCGATGCCGGACGACCCGCAGATGAAGCGCTGCGCCGAGGCGTGCCGCCGCTGCGCCGCGACCTGCCGGGCCATGGCGGGCGCCATGATGTGACCCGCCCGGCGACGGCGAGGGCACCCCGCGCCGGGGTGCCCTCTCCCCGCCCGGTGCGCACCGGGCTCAGTTGCCGGAGACGGTCACCGTCTCGTCGTTCTTCAGCTGCTCCACGAGCCGCTTGACCTTGGCGGTGTCCCACTGGAGGTTGCCGTTGCCGGCGCTGCCCGCGATCGGCATGTTCATGGAGGTGCCGTCGCCGCCGCTGACGCCCTTCATCGCCCAGAACATGTCGGCCAGGTCGAACAGGCCCATGTCCTTGTCGACGATCAGGGAGTCCAGGCCGGCGCCCATGGTCGGGTAGAGCTTGAACGGGTTGAGGACCGTCGAGGGGGTGGCCACCTGGCCGGCCAGGGCCGACAGGAACTTCTGCTGGTTCTTGGTCCGGTCCAGGTCGGAGCCGGCCAGCGCGTAGCGGGTGCGGACGAAGGCGAGGGCCTGCTCGCCGTTCAGGGTCTGCCTGCCCTTCTCGAAGTCGGCGCCGGACTTGGTGTCCTTGATGTCCTGCGGGATGTCCATCTCGACACCGCCGACCGCGTCCACGATGTTGGCGAAGCCGGCGAAGCCGATCTCGACGTAGTGGTCGATGCGCAGGCCGGTGTTGTGCTCCACGGTGCGCACCAGCAGCTCGGGGCCGTCCTCGGCGTAGGCGGCGTTCAGCTTCACATGCCGGCCGGTGGCCTCGTACCGCTTGCCGGACTCCGAGCCGACGAAGCTCGGGATCTCCACGTCCGAGTCGCGGGGCAGGGAGATCAGCGTCGAGCCGTTGCCGCCGGTGTGCAGGATCATCATCGAGTCCGTGCGCTTGCCCTCGGCGGACCCGGTGTGCAGCTTCTTCTTCTCCTCGTCCGACATGCCCTCGCGGCTGTCGGAGCCGACGATGAGGTAGTTGGTGCCCTCGCCCGCCTCCGGCCGGTCGATGACCTTCGACAGGTCGACCTCGCGGTTGAGCTTGGAGTCGGCCCAGAAGTAGGTGCCGACCGCGGTCACCACGAGCACGGTCACCACGGTGATCGCGGTCACCTTGATGCGGCGCCGCCAGTTCGGCGCGGGGCGCGGGCCGCGCCCACCGGGACCGCCGGGGCCCCGGCCGCCGGGGGTCCCGTAGACCTGGCCGGTGTTGTAGCCGCTGTCGTAGCCGCCGCCCGGGTCGCCGTAGGCGTCGTGGCCGCGGCCGTCGACGTACGACGGCTGCGGCGGCACCCGGCCGCCGTGGGGCGGGGCCGCGGGGCCCTGGCCGGGCGGCCCGGCCTGCCCGCGCCGGATCTGCCGCATGACGCGCGCGCCCTCGGGCTGCGCGCTCGCGCTGCCGCGTCCGTATCTGCCGCGGTCGTCGTCGGACCATCCCTCGGGCCAATCACTCATGGCTCCCAGTGTGCAGGTCCCGGCTGTGCCGCATACAAGGGTCGTCGGAAAACAGGGGCGGCGCTGTTGCGAACCCGACACAAAATACGCCGTCGCCGCCCCGCATAAGGTGGAGGCCATGACAGACCAGGCAGACCACGCCTCAGCCGCCGAGGCGCAGGCCCCGGAGATCCCGGGCAAGCCGACCTCGGCGTCCCGCACCACCCTGAGCCACATCATGACCCACAACGACACCAACCTGCTGGGCACGGTGCACGGTGGTGTGATCATGAAACTGGTCGACGACGCGGCGGGCGCCGTCGCCGGCCGCCACTCCGGCGGTCCGGCCGTCACCGCCTCGATGGACGAGATGGCGTTCCTGGAGCCGGTCCGCGTCGGCGACCTCGTCCATGTGAAGGCCCAGGTCAACTGGACCGGCCGGACCTCGATGGAGGTCGGCGTGCGGGTCCTGGCCGAGCGCTGGAACGAGTCCGCCCCGCCGACGCAGGTGGGCTCGGCCTACCTCGTCTTCGCCGCCGTGGACGCCGACGGCAAGCCGCGCCGCGTGCCGCCGGTGATCCCGGAGACCGAGCAGGACAAGCGGCGTTACCAGGAGGCCCAGATCCGCCGCACCCACCGCCTCGCGCGCCGCCGCGCGATCATGGAGCTGCGGGAGCAGCGGGCGGCGGAGGGGTTCACGGACTGACGCCCGAGCCCGGCCGGGGCCCCGGGCCCCCCGTCTCGAACCAGAGCAGCTTCCCCGCCCCGCGCCCCGGGAGGCCGTCCCGCTCCCCGAGCGACCAGCCGCCCCACACGTCGGCGTACTCCCGCACGAGGTGCAGCCCGCGTCCCCCGTCCGCGCCGGGCGGGGCGGGAACGGCACGGCCCGCGGGCGGCCCGGCGAAGGGCGCGGGGACGTACGGGTCGCCGTCCCACACCCCGACCCGCAGCCGCCCGTCGCCCAGCGCGGTCAGCCGCAGCGAGCACGGTCCGGCGGTGTGCCGGTAGGCATTGGTCACCAGCTCCGACACCAGCAGCTCGACGGTGTCCACCAACTCGTGCCTGCCGTGCCCGTCGAGAGCGGCCCGTACGGTCACGCGTGCGACGCGTGCGGCTCTGGGGTCTCCCGACCACCGGTCAGTCCTTCGACTACATCGAGGGCCCCGTTCCGCAGCTCGACACGGTCCAACTGGACTCACACCACGGTGCCTGCGACTTCCTCGACGCCGACGCGCAGTTGACCAAGTACCGCTTGGTATTGGACCGCATGGAGTCCTGCGCGCTGGCCCCCGACATGACGCGCGACTTCATCCACCACCGCATCCAGGACCTGTGAAGGAACCAGCCATGCAAACCCTTGACTGGCGGAAGTCCACTTACAGCGGCGACGGCTCCAACTGCGTAGAGATAGCCACGAGCCCCACCACCGTCCACATCCGCGACTCCAAGAACCCGGCCGGCCCTCGGCTGTCCCTCCCGCCCACCGCCTGGGCGGACTTCCTGACCTACGCAGCAGAGACCGATGTTTGGGCGTTGTCACGTCGGGCCGGTTCGTAAGATCAAGTACGCCACTACAGGAATATCCCCGAGTCGTCGTAGACGGCTCCCGACAGCGCGACTAGCGTCGTTTCCCGGTGCGGGGAACGCCCCTGCACCATCCAAGGGGGTGTGATGACGCGTGGGGAACTGACCCGGCTCACCGGCAACGGCAACGGAGAGTGCGGAGGTGACGACTGCCCGAACGTCTACCGGACCGCTTCGGGGGCGTTCGTGATTCAGTGTCGAGGCCGGTGAGGCTGTCCGCATCCTCGACGTGACCGACCGTCCCAATCCTCTTGAGGGGGCACCCGACTTCTGGATGTTCGATCGCTCCCGAGTCGTGCTCATGCACTACGAGGCCGACGGAACCCAGATCAGCCGAGAACTGTACGACGGCGACACCGGGCCCTTCCGTGAGTACCAGCGCATCGCCCTCTCCGAATCGGTGCCCTTCGAGGAGTACGTGAAAGGCCTTGACGCTTGACGCAGAGCGGCTGGGGCAGTCGAAAGCCGACCTGGCCGCGACATTGCGGGCACTTCGCAAGGGAGCCGGACTGTCCCAGGTCCGGCTCGCTCAGCGTTGCGCGATGCCCCAATCGAAGATCAGCAAGATTGAACGGCCGAGATCACACCGAGTCTGGTCGACGTAGAACTCATCCTGCGAGCGCTCGGAGCCCCTGAGCCATCGGTGGCCGAGGTGACAGCGCTGGCGCGGCTCGCGAACACGGCGTGGCAGCCCATCCGGTCCTCGTGGCGGCAGGGCCTGGAGAAGCGTCAGGCGGAGCTGGCCGGCCTGGAAGCAGAGGCCAAGGAACTCCGGTACTTCCTCCCGTCAATGATCACAGGATTGTTGGCCACCTCCGAGTACGTCCCGGCCAGCCTCGCATACTCGCCAGGGGACGTTTCAAAACCGTGGCGCGGAAGTCGGAGCGGCAGGCAGGCCCCCGTGATCGCCGACATGCGGTCCCATGTTCAAGCCGACAGGCAGTATCTCCGATCGGGGGTCTTCTACTGTCCGACCCCTAGTCGGGGACTCGGCTGTAGCACTCCAGCGTCGCCTTCGAGACGGACTTGTCCACAAGCCGCAGTTCCCACGGCCCCGTGTTCACGTCGAAGTCCTTTCCGAAGCCGACCCACTTCCCGACCATCCGTCGGCCGGTCGGCTCGACCAGGAGCTGAACGGCCCCGTGGTACCGAGCCCCGTTGTAGTAACCATCCGAAGCGGTCTGCTCCACCCATGACCCGGTGACCACGTTGCGGTCCACGGTCAGATCCAGCGTGAGCGGGCTGTCCGGATTAGAGGACGCCCCCGGCAGGCTCTGAGCGGTCAGCCGGTTGCCATGCTGGACGATCACCACGTAATGCTTGCCCTCGTACGTTTTGGCCCGGCTGGACGAGTAGAACTCGTACCGGCTGAGCCATACGCCCGAGAACGTTTCCTCACCGCTCTGTGCGGCCGACTGCGCCCCCACGCCGGCGGAGGTGACACCCTCTGCTCCTGTATCCATGTCATGCCCTCCTGCCCCGTCTGCGTGGACCCTCGCCACCGGCACAGGCAAAGAGAACCCCAGGGCCTCGACGGGACGGCCTGTGACTCGCTCCAACGCCCTCGCGTACACGCCTCGGGGTGTCTTGCTCGTACCTGACTCCCAGCGCTGCACCAGACGCTTGGACGCTTCGTTGGGTTCTCCCAGCTCTTTCCCCGCCTGGCGCAGGGCCTTGGCGAAGTCGTCTTGGCTTAAGCGCAGACCGATACGCACGGCCCGCAGCACATCATTCGGCACCACGGCGGTCGTCGTCATGACGTCAAAGCTAGACGCAACACCCACACAATGACACCGGTTTGACGCCCTGAGTGGCGTCATAGACACCCCTCTGAGTGACGCCCGGACGACGCCCGAAGCGTCGTCGTTCCGTCCCTTCAACGGCGAGAGCATCAACCCACTGGCAGGGCAACCGGACGAGAGGGTGAGCTGATGGCCAGCCACAGCGACGGAGGGTGGCTCCGGCAAGACGTACGGCGCTGAGGCGACCTACCCGAGCAGCACCGCCGAGAAGCCGCTGACGCCGATGGCGTCCGCAGCCTGGCCGCCCTGCCAATGCCCCCGATGCACGTCCAGAACCAACTCCACGGGATCAGCCGGTCCCCTGACCAGGAAGGCACAGACGTGACGACTACCCAGCACAACAGCACCAGCGTCCTCGACCTGATCAGCCCCACCCTCCGGACGGACCTCATCACCATGGTCCGCGAGGACTACTGGCCGGAGATGACCGACGACCAGGGCGCGCGTGGTGTCAACCAGCTCGCCGCGTTCCTCGCCGTCGCCGCGAACACCACGGAGAAGGCAGCCCCCAGCCTACGCGTGGACCTGTTCTGGCACGCGTTCGTGCTTCACACCAAGCCCTACGCCGACTTCTGCCAGGCCCTCGGCGGCGGGTTCATCCACCACGTCCCCGACCGCAGCAACGCCGGACACAACCCGGCTGAGGGCCGGGCCGCGATGCGTCGTACAGCCGAAATGATCCGCGCGGCCGGTTTCCACACGGACGCCGAGTTCTGGCCGATCAACGGCGCCGCCGACTGCACCCAGTCCTACGCCGGATGCTCCGACAGCCCGAACACCGGCAAGGGCAAGTAGCAGCCGCGGAACGAGCTGCAACCGCGACAGCCGCCCGGTATGGTGCCGGGCGGCTGCGCCATGAACGAGAACGGACGCACACATGACTGACCCTCGTAGCGCCGCATGGGACACCTACTCACAGGCCAAGCCGCAGCGAAGGCAGACCAATGCCAAGGGTGAGACCACTTGGTTCAACTGGACCCAGTACGCCGACCACGGCCCCGGAGCCGAGCTACTGGCACTCCGCCCCGGCGCAAGTGTGCTCGACCTCGGATGCGGGTCCGGCGGCAACCTCGCCCATCTGGCGACCTTGGGCATGAAGCCGGTGGGAATCGACCTGTCCGCCAGGCAACTCGGCAAGGCCCGCGACCGCTGGTCCGACGTAGGCGGGCTGGAACTCCACCAGGCCGACGCCCTGGCCTACCTGCGGGACACGTCCACGATTTTCGATGCGATCTACAGCGTCTTCGGCGCCGTCTGGTTCACCGACCCCCGCCTGTTGGTACCCCTCGCCCACGCCGGCCTTCAGCCGGGCGGCGTCTTCGCCTTCTCCCAGCGGCCCCCGGTCAAGGGCTGCTATGGCTGCCAGGCGTCCTACGTTCCCCGAGGGGCCGATGAGGACCCGGCCATTGTGAAGCGATGGGACTACGAGCCTGACATCTGGTCCGCACTCCTTGAGGAGTACGGTTTTGCCGAGGTGACCGCGACCGTGCTCCCGGCCCCTGAGCACGACAAGCGCACCGTAGGCACGCTCCTGGTACGCGCCGTACGGGGAGACCAAGCCCAGCCGTGTAGCGCGATGTGATGAGCCTCCAGGGACCGGGAAATTCCAGATTCGGCAATCCTCCGGTGCATGAAAAGCCTGTCGTCCGTGCAGGTCAAAGCCGGTGCCAACCTCAGCGCTAGCCAGGATTTCCCCAGCACGACGCCCAGGAGCGGACCGGAAGCCGATCACGGATCCCGAACCGCCCCCAAAGCGTGCTTGACCTGCGAAAACCCTGCTACGGCAGGTTCCGCGCCATCACGATCCGCTGGACCTGGTTGGTGCCCTCGTAGATCTGGGTGATCTTGGCGTCGCGCATCATGCGCTCCACCGGGTAGTCACGGGTGTAGCCGTAGCCGCCGAGGAGCTGGACCGCGTCCGTGGTGACCTCCATCGCCACGTCCGAGGCGAAGCACTTGGCCGCCGCGCCGAGGTAGGTCAGGTCCGCGTCGCCGCGCTCCGAGGCCGCCGCGGCCTGGTAGGTCAGGGCGCGGGCGGCCGAGATCTTCATGGCCATGTCGGCGAGCATGAACTGGATGCCCTGGAAGTCGGCGATCGGCTTGCCGAACTGCTTGCGCTCCTTGACGTAGCCCTTGGCGTAGTCGAGGGCGCCCTGGGCGATGCCGAGGGCCTGGGCGGCGATGGTGATGCGGGTGTGGTCCAGGGTCTTCATCGCCGTGGCGAAGCCGGTGCCCTCCGCGCCGATCATGCGGTCGGCGGGGATGCGGACGTTGTCCAGGTACACCTCGCGCGTGGGCGACCCCTTGATGCCGAGCTTCTTCTCCGGGGCGCCGAAGGAGACACCGGGGTCGGACTTCTCGACCACGAAGGCGGAGATGCCCTTGGAGCGCTTCTCCGGGTCGGTGACGGCCATCACCGTGTAGAACTCCGACACGCCCGCGTTGGTGATCCAGCGCTTGACGCCGTTGAGGACCCAGTGGTCGCCGTCGCGGACCGCGCGCGTCTTCATGCCGGCCGCGTCCGAGCCCGCCTCCGGCTCGGACAGGCAGTACGAGAACATCGCGTCGCCCTTGGCGAGCGGAGCCATGTACTTCTTCTTCAGCTCCTCGGAGCCGGAGAGGATCACCGGGAGCGAGCCCAGCTTGTTCACCGCCGGGATGAGGGAGGACGAGGCGCAGACGCGGGCGACCTCCTCGATGACGATGACCGTGGCGAGCGCGTCGGCGCCCGCGCCGCCGTACTCCTCGGGGACGTGCACGGCGTGCAGGTCGCCCGCCACGAGGGCGTCCAGCGCCTCCTGCGGGAAGCGGGCCTCCTCGTCCACCGCGGCGGCGTGCGGCGCGATCTTCGCCTCGGCCAGCGCGCGGACGGCGTCGCGGAGCATGTCGTGCTCCTCGGACGGGCGGTACAGGTCGAAGTCAGCCGATCCGGCCAAGGTCTCACGCTCCAAAACGCTGCGATGCTGACGCTAACTACCGTTAAGTAACCGAAATTTTAGAGCCCGGTGCACGTACGTGGATAGGTGAGCTTGCCGACAGCCGGATTGCTGCCCGGCGGGGCCCCTTCCCATGCCCCGGTTATGCTCGGGCCCGCAGACTGCCGCAGACCCCTGGAGCACGCATGGCCCTCAAGATCACCGTGATCGGCACCGGCTACCTCGGCGCGACGCATGCGGCGGCCATGGCCGAGCTCGGTTTCGAGGTGCTGGGCCTGGACGTGGTGCCCGAGAAGATCGAGAAGCTCCAGCGGGGCGAGGTCCCGATGTACGAGCCGGGCCTGGAGGAGCTGCTGCGCCGGCATGTCGCCGGGATCGAGGGGTCCAGCGGGCGGCTGCGCTTCACCATGGACTTCGCGGAGGTGGCGGCCTTCGGCGACGTGCACTTCCTGTGCGTGAACACGCCGCAGAAGCACGGCGAGTACGCCTGCGACATGAGTTACGTCGACGCCGCCGTCGCCGCGCTGGCGCCGCATCTGAAGGGCCCGGCGCTGGTGGTCGGCAAGTCGACGGTGCCGGTCGGTTCCGCCGACCGGCTGGCCGCGTACCTGGCCGAGCACGCGCCGGCCGGGGGCGACGCCGAGCTGGCGTGGAACCCGGAGTTCCTGCGGGAGGGCTTCGCCGTCGAGGACACGCTGCACCCGGACCGGATCGTGGTGGGCGTGCGCGGCGAGCGGGCGGAGAAGCTGCTGCGCGAGGTGTACGCCACGCCGATCGCCGAGGGCTCGCCGTTCGTGGTGACGGACTTCCCGACCGCGGAGCTGGTGAAGACGTCCGCGAACTCCTTCCTGGCCACCAAGATCTCCTTCATCAACGCGATGGCGGAGGTGTGCGAGGCCGCGGGCGGTGACGTGGCGAAGCTGGCGGAGGCCATCGGGTACGACGACCGGATCGGGAAGAAGTTCCTGCGGGCCGGGATCGGCTTCGGCGGCGGCTGTCTGCCCAAGGACATCCGGGCGTTCATGGCACGCGCGGGCGAGCTGGGCGCCGACCAGGCGCTGACGTTCCTGCGCGAGATCGACTCGGTCAACATGCGCCAGCGCGGCCGGATGGTGGAGCTGGCGCGGCAGGCGCTGGGCGGCGGGCCGTTCCTCGGCAAGCGGGTCGCGGTGCTCGGCGCCACCTTCAAGCCCGACTCGGACGACGTGCGGGACTCGCCGGCGCTGAACGTGGCCGGGCAGATCCACCTCCAGGGCGGCCAGGTGACGGTGTACGACCCGAAGGGCATGGAGAACGCCCGGCGGCTGTTCCCGACGCTCGGCTACGCCCCCTCGGCGCTGGAGGCGGTGCGGGGCGCCGACGTGGTGCTGCATCTGACGGAGTGGCGGGAGTTCCGCGAGCTGGACCCGGAGGCGCTGGGCGAGGTCGCGGCGGCCCGGGTCGTCCTCGACGGGCGCAACGCGCTCGATGCGGAGGCGTGGCGGCGGGCCGGATGGACGTACCGGGCGATGGGACGCCCCACCGCGTGAGGCGCGGCACGGATGAACATGGATGAGGACGCCGGTTCGACCCGAACCGGCGTCCTCTTGTCTTTCCGGCCTCTGTTCTCTTCCCGGTCCCACTTCTCTTTCCGGTCTCTGTTCTCTTCCGGTCTCTGTTCTCTTCCGGTCTCTGTTCTCTTCCGGTCTCTGTTCTCTTCCGGTCTCTTTCCGGTGTCTTTGAGGGCCGTCGGCGGGGCCTCAGGGTCCGGTGCCGGATATGCGCCACCATGAGGTGATCGTTACCGATTGCCCGCCTTCGCGGGTGACCGACGACTTGGAGGAGGACGTCATGGCCGTCGCCGAACTGGGTGTCGTCGTCCTGGACTGTCCCGACCCCCGCGCCCTGGCCGGCTTCTACGCGCAGGTGCTCGGCGGCACGGTGGAGACGGAGTTCGAGGACAGCGGCTGGATCACCCTGAAGCTGCCCGGCGGGCAGACCCTGGCCTTCCAGACCGCCCCCGGGTTCGTCCCGCCGAGGTGGCCCGCCCCTGACCGCTCTCAGCAGTTCCACCTGGACCTGAACGTGAAGGACCTCGACGCGGCCGAGAAGGCCGTACTGGAACTCGGGGCGAGGCCGCTGGACACCGAGGACCGTGCGCGCGGCTTCCGGGTTTACGCGGACCCGGCCGGGCACCCGTTCTGCCTCTGTGCCTGCTGACTCCAGGAGGTTGTGCCCATGGCGCCCGTGGCCCGTGTCCATACCGTCGTCGTCGACTGCCCCGAGCCGCGTGAACTGGCCCGCTTCTACGCGGAGGTCGCGGGCGGCACGCCCGAGGAGCAGGATTCCGACTGGGTGGTGCTCCAGATCCCCGGCGGGCCGCGCCTGGCCTTCCAGCGGGTGACCGGGCTGACGCCGCCCGAGTGGCCGCGCTCGGACCGCAACGCGCAGCAGTTCCACCTCGACTTCGACGCCGGCTCCACCTGGGAGGAGATCGACGCCGCCCACGAGAAGGTGCTGGCGCTGGGCGCCCGGCCGCTGGACCTGGAGGACCGGGAGAAGAAGGACTTCCAGGTGTACGCCGATCCGGCGGGCCATCCGTTCTGCCTGTGCCGGATCGAGCACGCCTGAGATCGAGCACGCCTGAGGCCGTCCGCCGTCAGCCGTCAGCCGTCGAGTTCCTCGATCGTCGCCGTCGACGGCTCCCGGCGCTGCTGGAACGCGCGGGCGGCGAAGTCCGCGGTGCGCAGCACGCGCTGGACGTTGCCCCAGGTCAGCAGGGCGACGTCGGACTCGTCCCAGCCCCTGCGGAGCAGCTCGGTGATCAGCCGGGGGTAGCAGGAGACGTCGCCGAGTTCCAGCGGGTGGGCGGTTCCGGTGTCGTACGTGCCGGACAGGGCGACGCTCTCGGGGCCGGCGACCGTGCGCACGTGGTCGAGGTGGTCGGCGACGTCACGGACGGTGGGGCCGGTCTGCTCGGCGGTCAGCGGCACCATGCACAGGCCGCCCGCGGCGCCCAGTTCGATGAGCAGGTCGTCGGGGAGGTTGGCCGGGTGGGGGCGCAGGGCGCGGGCGGCGGAGCGGGTGCACAGCGCGGGCGCCTTGGAGACGGCGAAGGTGCGGCGGATGGTCTGCGGGGAGGCACCGGAGAGGTCGGCGATGACGCCGAGCCGGTTCATCTCGCGGAGGACCTCCTCGCCGAACCGGGTCAGCCCCGCCTCGCCCGTCCAGGCCGCGCCGGCCAGGCTGAGCACGCGCAGGCCGAGGGCGCGCAGGCAGCGCAGGACGCCGAGGCTGTCGCCGAGGGCGTCGGCCCCGGCGGGGCCGAGCAGGACGGCGGTGCGTCCGCAGTTGCGGGCGTCCGCGGTCTGCCCGGCGTCCTCGGCCAGGCGCAGTCCCTCCGGGTGGGCCCGGACGACCGTCTTGACCAGGTCGAGCTGGTCCAGGGTGGCGCCGACGGCCCGGTCGCCGCCCGGCTCCTCGGGCAGGTGCAGCGACCAGAACACCGCCGCCACGTGGCCCTCGCGGAGCCGGGGGACGTCGGTGTCGACGGCGCTCTCGCCGAGCTCCAGGTCGTACCAGGCCAGGTGCCTGAGCGCCCAGGACAGTCCGCTGTAGCCGTCGGCGACGGGGTGGGCGGCCAGGAGGGCGTGGGCCCGCTCCAGCGGGCCGTCGTCCGGGTCCAGGACGGGCGGGCAGCTCCCCGGCGTGAAGACCCCCGCCGGGAACGGCACGGGCAGGTCGTCGAGCTCGCCGGCCTCTGGGGTGGTGTGCAGGTCGTCCTGGAGGTCTGCCATGGCGGGCTCCGTACGGTCGTCGTGCAGTACCGTCACCGTCGCACGCGGACCCGGCGGCTTCCTGGTGGATGGCGCGTTCGGGGGTACGCCGGTCAGCGGCCCCGGGCCGTGTCGATCACCTCGTCCAGCGTGTCCCGGGAGCGGACCAGGTCGGCGATCATCCGGTCGATCCGCTCCCGCTCGGCGCTCAGGTCCGCCACGAGCCTGGGCGTGGCGATCGCGGAGGGGCGGCCGTCGGTGTCCCGCATGCAGGGCAGCAGCTGGGCGATCTTGCTGCTGCACAGTCCGGCGGCGAACAGCTCCTGGATCCGGATGACCCGGTCGACGGCGGCCTCGGGATACTCGCGGTGCCCGCCGGGCGTACGCTCGGCCACCAGCAGCCCTTGCTTCTCGTAGTAGCGCAGCGACCGCTCGCTCACGCCGGTGCGCCGGGCCAGTTCACCGATCCGCATCTTCTCCCACCCCCGGGGCTTGAATCTGACACCTGTGTCAACTTTTACCGTACCGGCATGACGCACACGACGAAGCTCCTCGCACCCGCCTCCCTCGGCCCGCTCACCCTCCCCAACCGCCTCCTGATGGCCCCGCTGACCCGCAACCGGGCCGAGGCCGACGGCACGCCGACCCCGCTGATGGCCGAGTACTACGCCCAGCGCGCCTCCGCCGGCCTGATCATCGCCGAGGCCGCGACGCCCAACGCGGTCGGGCAGACGTACCCGAACATCACCGCGATCCACACCGCGCGGCACGTCGAGGGCTGGCGGCGGGTCACCGACGCGGTGCGCGCGGCCGGGGGCGGGGGGATGTTCCTCCAGCTCCAGCACGGCGGCCGGGTCGGCCATCCGGCGACCAGCGGGCTGACGCCGGTGGCGCCGTCGCCCGTGCCGCTCCCCGAGACGATCTTCACGCCGGGCGGGCACCGGCCGGCCGTCGTGCCCCGGGAGATGACGGCCGAGGACATCCGCGCCACGGTCGCCGACTTCGCGCGGGCCGCCCGCGACGCGAGGGACGCCGGGTTCGAGGGCGTGGAGGTGCACTCGGCCAACGGCCATCTCCTGCACCAGTTCCTGGCCCGCAACACCAACCGCCGCACGGACGGCTACGGCGGCTCGATCGCCGGGCGGATACGGTTCACCGCCGAGGTGACCGAGGCCGTGGCCGCCGAGATCGGAGCCGACCGGGTGGGCCTGAGGATCTCCCCCGGCAACACCGTCAACGGCATCGCGGAGGGCGAGACCGAGGAGATCTACCCGGCGCTCGTCGAACGGCTCGGCGGGCTGGGGCTGGCCTATCTGCACCTGGTCTTCGCCGACCCGGACAGCCCGGTCTACCGGACGATCCGCGCCGGATGGCCGGGGACGCTGGTCGCCAACCCGGTGCTCGGGGAGATGTCCGGCCCGGCGATCGAGGAGGCGTCCGCCCGCCTGCTGGACGCCGGGGCCGACCTGATCGCGCTTGGCCGTCCCTTCCTCGCCAACCCCGACCTGGTGACCCGGCTGCGGCTCGGCGCGCCCCTGAACCAGGTGCGGGACCGGTACCTGATGTACGTGGGCGGGGCGGCCGGCTACACCGACTACCCCACCCTCGCCGAAGCCGGCGCGGCCGCTCAGCCGTCCAGTGACTCGATGGTCGCGTTGGACGGCGCCCGCGTCGCCTGAAGGCCCCGGGCCACGTCCTCCGCCGCGCCCAGCACCCGGACCGCGTTCTTCCAGGTCAGCTTGGCCAGATCGGCCTTGGACCAGCCGCGGTCCAGCAGCTCGGCGATCAGGTTCGGGTAACCGGAGACGTCGTTCAGGCCGTCGGGGGTGAAGGCCGTGCCGTCGTAGTCGCCGCCGATGCCGAGGTGGTCGACGCCGGCGACCTCGCGCATGTGGTCGAGGTGGTCGGCGACCGTGGCCACCGTGGCGACGGGGCGGGGGTGGCGCTCCTCGAAGGCGCGGTGCACCTTCATCGCCTCGGGACTGGTGTCCAGGTGGTGCAGGCCGTGCGCGCGCATGTTCTCGTCGGCCGCGGCCGTCCAGTCCACGGCCGCCTGGAGCACGAACTTCGGCACGAACGTCACCATCGCCACGCCGCCGTTGGCGGGCAGCCGCTCCAGGACGTCGTCGGGGATGTTGCGCGGGTGGTCGCACACCGCTCGCGCGGAGGAGTGCGAGAAGATCACCGGCGCGGTGGAGGTGTCCAGCGCGTCCCGCATCGTCGTCGCCGCGACGTGCGAGAGGTCGACCAGCATGCCGAGCCGGTTCATCTCGCGGACCACCTCGCGGCCGAAGGCCGACAGCCCGCCGACGCCCGGCTCGTCGGTCGCCGAGTCCGCCCACGCCACGTTGTCGTTGTGGGTGAGGGTCAGGTAGCGCACGCCGAGCGCGTACAGCGCGCGCAGGGTGCCCAGCGAGTTCGCGATCGAGTGGCCGCCCTCGGCGCCCATGAGGGAGGCGATGCGGCCCTCGGCGCGGGCCGCCTCCATGTCCGCGGCCGTGAACGCGGCCCGCAGCTCCCCGGGGTGGCGGTCGAGCAGCTGCCGTACGCAGTCGATCTGCTCCAGCGTCGCCGGGACCGCGTCGGGCAGGTCCGC
The DNA here is from genome assembly GCF_040680575.1 of Streptomyces sp. NPDC052020. Lineage (NCBI taxonomy): Bacteria > Bacillati > Actinomycetota > Actinomycetes > Kitasatosporales > Streptomycetaceae > Streptomyces > Streptomyces sp. NPDC052020. Next base: position 92,483 of record NZ_JBFAWY010000024.1, on the reverse strand, counting down.
GCGCACGTACACCGACCAGTACTGCGCGCCGACGCCGCCCGCGCGCAACCGCGGGAGGTCGGTGTGCAGGTGGGCGGACTGGTCGGCGGCGATGTCGCGCGCGGCCAGGTCGTAGCGGACCTGCTCGCGCAGCGCCCACGGCAGGTCGTTGTGCCCGTCGACGACCGGGAACTCCCGCAGGAGCTCCCGGGCCCGCTCCAGCGCGGTCATCGCCGTCACTTCCCGAAGCCGAAGCCGGACCCGGCCCCCTCGGCCTTGGACCGCAGGCGGCGGCCCTTCTCGGTGGCCTGGTCGTTCAGCTCCTGCTGGAACTCGCGCATCCGGGCGAGCAGCTCCTCGTCGTGCGCGGCGAGCATGCGGGCGGCGAGGAGACCGGCGTTGCGGGCACCGCCCACGGAGACGGTCGCGACGGGGACGCCGGCCGGCATCTGCACGATGGACAGCAGGCTGTCCATGCCGTCCAGGTACTTCAGCGGCACGGGCACGCCGATCACCGGCAGCGGGGTGACGGAGGCGAGCATGCCGGGCAGGTGGGCGGCGCCGCCCGCACCGGCGATGATCGCCTTCAGGCCGCGGTCGGCCGCCTGCTCGCCGTACGCGATCATCTCGCGCGGCATGCGGTGCGCGGAGACGACGTCGACCTCGTAGGCGATCTCGAACTCGTCGAGGGCCTTGGCGGCGGCCTCCATCACCGGCCAGTCGGAGTCCGACCCCATGACGATGCCAACAACGGGGCTCATTCGGTGATGGTCCCTCTCAGGTAACCGGCAGCGTGACGGGCGCGCTCCAGCACGTCGTCCAGGTCGTCGCCGTAGGTGTTGACGTGGCCGACCTTGCGGCCGGGCTTCACGTCCTTGCCGTACATGTGAATCTTGAGCTGGGGGTCGCGGGCCATGCAGTGCAGGTACGCGGAGTACATGTCCGGGAAGTCGCCGCCCAGGACGTTGACCATGACGGTCCACGGGGCGCGCGGGCGCGGGTCGCCGAGCGGGAGGTCGAGCACGGCCCGGACGTGGTTGGCGAACTGGGAGGTGATCGCGCCGTCCATCGACCAGTGACCGGAATTGTGCGGTCGCATCGCCAGCTCGTTGACGAGGATCCGCCCGTCGCGGGTCTGGAACAGCTCGACGGCGAGGTGGCCGACGACGCCCAGCTCCTTGGCGATGTCCAGCGCCATCCGCTCGGCCTGGAGGGCCAGGGCCGGGTCGAGGTCGGGCGCGGGGGCGATGACGGTGTCGCAGACGCCGTCGACCTGGCGGGACTCGACCACCGGGTACGCCACGGCCTGGCCGTGCGGGGAGCGGACGACGTTGGCGGCGAGCTCGCGGACGAAGTCGACCTTCTCCTCCGCGAGGACGGGCACACCGGCCCGGAAGGGCTCGGCGGCCTCCTCGACGGAGTCGACGACCCAGACCCCCTTGCCGTCGTAGCCGCCGCGCACCGTCTTCAGGACGACGGGGAAGCCGTCGCCCTCGGCGCCTTCGGGCAGGCCCTCCCTGGCGAAGGCGGCCACGTCGGCCGGGTCCGCCACGATGCGGTGCCGCGGGCAGGGCACGCCGATCGCGTCGAGCCTGGCCCGCATCACGCCCTTGTCCTGGGCGTGCACGAGCGCGTCCGGACCCGGGCGCACGGGGATGCCGTCCGCCTCCAGGGCCCTGAGATGCTCGGTCGGGACATGCTCGTGATCGAAGGTGATCACATCGCAGCCACGTGCGAACGCGCGCAGGGTCTCCAGATCGCGATAGTCGCCGACGACGACATCGTTCACGACCTGGGCCGCGGAGTCCTGAGGAGTGTCACTGAGGAGCTTGAACCTGATGCCCAGCGGGATGCCCGCCTCGTGTGTCATACGAGCGAGCTGGCCCCCGCCGACCATACCGACTACCGGGAACGTCACACCCCTAGCGTATCGGCCACGGAGGACCGGCCGGTCGCCCGGCCGGTTCGCCCCCCTCCGTCCGGGATCCGCCCTCGTCCGCAGGAAGATCGGGTCCGCGGGTGGTTAGCATGGCTGGGTTGACGCCGACCGACGGACGGGGGCCTGCACGACCATGGGACGCGGTTCCTCGGGGTGTCCCCCGACGCCCCCGGCAGTATCCCGCGGGCCGGTGCGGCAGCGCATCGACCGGCTCGTGCGCGAGGCCGCCAAGTTCGGCGCGGTGGGCGGAGCGGGTCTGCTCGTCAACCTGCTCGTGTTCAACCTGGTGCGGCACACGACCGACCTCCAGGTGGTCCGGGCCAGCGTGGTCGCGACCGTCGTCGCGATCGTCTTCAACTACCTGGGCTTCCGCTACTTCACGTACCGGGACCGCGACAAGGGCGGCCGTACGAAGGAGATGACGCTGTTCCTGCTGTTCAGCGCGGCCGGGCTCGTGATCGAGAACGGCGTGCTGTACACGGCGACGTACGGTTTCGGCTGGGACAGCCCGTTGCAGAGCAACGTCTTCAAGTTCCTGGGCATCGGCATCGCCACACTGTTCCGCTTCTGGTCGTACCGCACCTGGGTCTTCCGCGCCCTGCCCGCCCGCGAGACGGTGACCCGCGCGGAATCGTTCCTGGAGCCCGGGCGCCCGGCGGGGGCCCGTCCCGGTGACGGCCACGGCACGGGCCGCCGCCCGGGAGCGGGCCGGGTGGGCGCCGGGCGCCGGCAGTAGCGGGCCCGGCCGTAGCGGGCGCGGGCCGGGGCTGGACCCCGCAGCGGGACCCGCCGCCGCGCCGGCCGGGTGGCTCCGGCCGGACCGGTCAGCGGACCGTGTGGGCCGCGTCCGTCTTCTTCGGGGGCGGGGTGCGGGACAGGAACAGGCCGAAGACCGCGGGCTTGGTCTGGAGCAGCTCCAGGCGGCCGCCGTCGGCCTCCGCCAGGTCGCGGGCGACCGCCAGGCCGATGCCCGTCGAGTTCCGGCCGCTGATCGTCCGCTCGAAGATGCGCGCGCCGAGGTCGGCGGGGACGCCCTGCCCCTCGTCCGTCACCTCCACGACCGCCTGGTTCCCGGTGACCCGGGTCCGCAGGGCCACCGTGCCGCCGCCGTGCATGAGGGAGTTCTCGATCAGCGCGGCCAGCACCTGGGCCACCGCGCCGGGCGTGCCCACGGCCTCCATGTGCCGCTTGCCGGAGGAGACGATGGCGCGGCCCGCGCTGCGGTAGGCGGGGCGCCACTCGGCGATCTGCTGCTGGATGACGTCGTCCAGGTCGAAGGTGACCGCGGAGCCGTTGCGCGGGTCGCGGGAGTTGGTCAGCAGCCTCTCCACCACGTCCGTCAGCCGCTCCACCTGCGACAGCGCGATCGTCGCCTCCTCCTTCACCGTCTCCGGGTCGTCGGTGAGGGTGATCTCCTCCAGCCGCATCGACAGCGCGGTCAGCGGTGTGCGCAGCTGGTGGGAGGCGTCGGCGGCCAGGCGACGCTCGGCGGTGAGCATGCGGGCGATGCGCTCGGCTGAGGCGTCCAGGACGTCCGCGACCCGGTCCAGCTCCGGGACGCCGTACCGCTTGTGCCGCGGGCGCGGGTCGCCCGAGCCGAGGCGTTCGGCGGTCTCGGCGAGGTCGGTGAGGGGGGAGGCGAGGCGGTTGGCCTGGCGCACGGCCAGCAGCACCGCCGCGATCACCGCGAGCAGCGCCACCAGCCCGATGATGACCAGGGTCCGGCCGACCTCGCGGGTCACCGAGGAGCGCGGTTCCTCGACGACGACCGTCTCGCCCTCCTCGCCGGTGGTCTTGCCGCGGATGACCTCGCCGTCCGGCTTGTCGCCGATCTCGATGACCGGCCTGCCCGGGATGCGGATGACGGCGTACCGGTCGTCCGCCACCTGCTGCCGCAGGATGTCCGGGTCGACCCGCCCGGTGCCCAGGAGCCGGCTGTCCACGATGCTGGCCAGCCGGGCCGCCTCCAGGTCGACCTTCTCCTGGGCGGTGCTGCTGATCGTCCGGGTCTCGACGATGACGAGGGAGACGCCGAAGACGGCGATCACGACGAGCACCACGGCGAGCGTGGACTGGATCAGTCGACGGCGCATGTCCTCTTACCCACGTTACCCACGGCTCTCCCGGGGCCCGGTCCGTCCCGGGCTCCGGCTCAGTTCTTCTCGAAGCGGAAGCCCACGCCGCGCACGGTGGCGATGTACCGCGGGTTGGCCGCGTCGTCCCCCAGCTTCTTGCGCAGCCAGGAGATGTGCATGTCGAGGGTCTTGGTCGACGACCACCAGGTGGTGTCCCAGACCTCGCGCATCAGCTGGTCGCGGGTGACGACCCGGCCGGCGTCGCGCACCAGCACCCGCAGCAGGTCGAACTCCTTCGCGGTGAGCTGGAGCTCCTCGTCGCCCATCCAGGCGCGGTGCGACTCGACGTCGATGCGGACCCCGTGCGTCGCGGGCGGCTGCTGCGGCTCGGCGGAACCGCGCCGCAGCAGGGCCCGGACGCGGGCGAGCAGCTCGGCGAGGCGGAAGGGCTTGGTGACGTAGTCGTCGGCGCCCGCGTCCAGCCCGACGACGGTGTCCACCTCGTCGGCGCGCGCGGTCAGGATGAGGATCGGCACGGTGTGGCCCTCGGCACGCAGCCGGCGGGCGACCTCCAGGCCGTCCATGCCGGGCAGCCCCAGGTCGAGTACGACCAGGTCCACGCCGCCCTGCATCCCGGCGTCGAGTGCGGCGGGTCCGTCCTCACGCACCTCGACCTCGTACCCTTCCCGGCGCAGTGCGCGGGCCAGCGGCTCCGAGATGGACGCGTCGTCCTCGGCGAGCAGTACACGGGTCATGAGGTGATGGTAGTCCGCTCGGCCCAACGGCCGAGGTGAGATGCGTGCGGTCGTTCTTACCTTCGGACAAGCCGGGCACGCGGCTCCCGCACCCGACCCGCCGCCGCGGGCGTACCCTCGAAGTGAGCCTGCGGGTGTGCGATGCCATCCTGATAACCACCTTGGAAAGGGCCTCCGTGGTTCCGGAATCACCTGTGATCCATGTCTCAAGTCCTTCCATACCGGGCGGTGTCCTGCCGTATGGTGAACCAACGCCTGTAGCACCACGGGGACCTTTGGCGGCATACGACGCTGAAGGTCTCTTTTGTGTGCGGGCTGGTCCGAGATCAGCCTGACAAGGAATGACCTGTGGCCGGGCCTCACCGCGCAGCGCCGCGCACCGAGGCGTGGATCCCGGTGGTCACCGTCCGCCGCCCCGTGATCCGGGGCGGGTGCCCCGTAGGCGTGGGGTGGACGGCCCAGCCGCCGGTGCCGGCTTTCCCCACCGGGCGCGCATCGCCTATGGAGCGCGTCCCGACCAGCAAGGAACGACCATGGCGTCCAGCCTGACGAAGGACTCGGTCCGCCCGGGCACCCCCGGTTCCGAGAAGACCTTCTTCGGCCACCCCCGGGGACTGGCCACCCTCTTCATGACCGAGATGTGGGAGCGCTTCAGCTTCTACGGCATGAGGGCCCTGCTTGTCGTCTATCTGCTCTCCGGCGGCCCTGACGCCAAGGAAGGCAGCATGGGCGGCGGGCTCGGCATGGATCTCGCCACCACGACCGCGATCTACTCGGTCTACCTGTCGATGGTGTACCTGCTCGCCATGCCCGGCGGCTGGCTGGGCGACCGGGTCTGGGGCCCCCGCAAGACGGTGGCCATCGCCGCCCTCACGATCATGGCGGGCCATCTGGTGCTGGCGCTGCCGGGCGGCCAGGCGCCGTTCTTCGCCGGTCTGGCACTGGTCGCGCTGGGTTCCGGCCTGCTGAAGGCCAACATCTCCACGATGGTCGGCCACCTCTACGACGGTCCGGACGACCCGCGCCGCGACGGTGGCTTCACCATCTTCTACATGGGCATCAACATGGGTGCCTTCTTCGCTCCGCTGATCATCGGCACCGTCGGCCAGAAGGTGAACTGGCACCTCGGCTTCGGCCTGGCGGCCGTGGGCATGGCGATCGGTCTCGCGGCGTTCCTCATCGGCACCCGCAACCTCAGCCCGGAGAGCAGCGTCGTTCCCAAGCCGCTGGCGGCCCAGGAGCGCGCCTCCTGGCTGCGCAAGGGCCTGATCTGGCTGGCCGTCGCGGCCGTCTTCTACGGCATCGTCGGCTTCACCGGCCACTTCACCCTCAACTGGGCGATGATCCCGCTGACCGTGCTCGGCCTGATCATCCCGGCGGGCGTCCTGCTGCGCATCAAGCGCGACAAGGAGCTGTCGGACACCGAGCAGTCGAAGATGACCGGCTACATCTGGTTCTTCGTCGCCGCCGCCGTCTTCTGGATGATCTACGACCAGGGCGGTTCCACGGTCCAGGCGTTCGGTGAGACGAAGGCCGCCGACTCGCTGCTCGGCTTCACCTTCCCCTCCTCCTGGTACCAGTCGCTGAACCCGGTGTTCATCATGGCGCTGGCCCCGGTCTTCGCCTGGATCTGGCTGTGGCTGAACCGCAAGGGCAAGGAGCCCAGCACGGTCGCCAAGTTCGCCGCCGCCTTGTTCATCATCGGCGTGTCGTTCTTCTTCTTCCTGGTCCCGATGACCATGGCCGACGGTGACACGCTGGTCAGCCCGATGTGGCTGGTGGGCATCTACCTCATCCAGACCACCGGTGAGCTCTGCCTCTCGCCGGTCGGCCTGTCGGTGACCACGAAGATGGCCCCGGCGAAGTACGCCAGCCAGATGATGGGCGTGTGGTTCCTCGCGGTCACGGCGGGCGACTCGATCACGAGCCTGCTCTCCAACCCCGCCGTCGGCGGTGTCGACCTGAGCGGCACCGGCGCGGTCGCCGCGGAGGCGGTGCTCGCCGCCATCGCGGGCATCGCGGTCTACATGTACCGCAGGAAGGTCAAGTCGCTCATGGGCGACGTGCGCTGACGCCGGCCGGCGTCAGCCACGCGGTAACGGCGGAAGGGCCGCGCACCTCAGGGTGCGCGGCCCTTCCGCGTGCGGGTTCCGGGTTCTGTGGGCGGGGCGGACGCGGGGTCCCGGGGCGGGTGTCCCGTACGGGGGGTGGAAGACGGCCGTGATCGCGTACGGCGGCGTACCGGAAGACGTCCGTACGCCGCCGTACCGGCGCCCCAGGGGGCGCGGTCGGCTACGCGGGGGCTCCCAGCTCCGCCCAGACCTTCTTGCCGGCGACGCCGGGGGTCCGTACGACGCCCCAGTCCAGGCAGAGCCGCTGCACGATGAACATGCCGTGGCCGCCGGGGCGGCCGGCGCGGTGCGGGGTGCGGGGGGCGGGCTGGCCCGTGCCCCGGTCGGAGACCTCCAGCCGGATCACCTTGCGGTCGCAGCTGATCCGCAGCTCGTCGGGGCCCTCGGCGTGCAGGCAGGCGTTGGTGACCAGCTCGGACACGACGAGCAGGACGTCCTCCGCGGCGGCCCGCTGGTCGGCGGTGGCGGCGGGCAGCCAGCCCCACGCGTACAGCGCCTGGCGGGTGAAGTCGCGGGCGAGGGGGACGACCCCGCTCTCGCCGTCGAAGCTCAGCCGGCGCGCCTGGCGGCCACCGGCCCCGGACGGGTCGGCCGCGTCACCGCCGGCCGCCGCGGTCTCCGTCGCACGGCCGGCGGGCTCCTCGGTCACGGGCACGTCCCCCTCCGGCGCCCCGGAAGCGCCGCTGGGCTCCGGACCGCGGTCGCCCGGCGAGTAGGGCCGGGTGGTGCTCATCAGCGCTTCACCTCACCGATTCACCAGTTCACGTTTCAAAGTCGTACACAGTCGATTACGCAGTACAGCGGTGCGTCCGCCCCGGGCGTCCCGCGTCCGGCAGCCGACGGGTTCAGGTTGTCTCCTGCCCGAGCGGACCGGCGGAACACCCCCGTCTTCGGCAAGAAACCGGGCCGGGGCGAAATTCGCCGGTCACGGGAGCGCGCACGGCACGCCGCGGCCCCGCGGACGGCGGCTCAGCCGGACTTGTCGGCCAGGGCCGCCTCAAGCGTGTCATGGACCGTGAAGACGGCGTCCGCCCCCGTGATCTCGAAGACTCGCGCCACCACCGGCTGCATCCCCACCAGATGTACGCCACCCCCCGCCGCCTCGGCCTTCAACCGCGCGCCCAGCAGGACGTTGAGCCCCGTGGAGTCGCAGAACTCCAGGCGCGAGCAGTCGACGACCAGCCGGTTGAATCCCTTGGTGAGGCAGTCCTCCAGTGGCTCCCGCAACAGGTCGGCGGTGTGGTGATCCAGCTCACCCGCCGGGGTCACGACGGCACTGGGGCCCTCTTCCCGCACCTCCACCAGAAGCCGGCCAGACTGTGTACTGCCGACCGTCCCGCGGTCCATGCCGTCTCTCTCTCCCGACGTCGTGACTGCTTGCTGACGCCCCTGAACACTACGCCTTCCCTCCGCTCTTCGACACCCGAACAACTACACACAAACGGACATATGTCCACAGAACACACTTGCGGTGGGCTCGGTAAAGCGGGTAGGGCTAGTACGGACACGTAACCGACACGGCCGGCTTTGGAGGCGCCGCACACCGCAGTGCACGTACTGGCTTCGGCAGCCGTATGCCGAGAACGATGGAGGACATCATGTCACCCCGGCTCGACGGATCGCGTACCCACAAAGCGACGTCGACACCCCCTCCGGAACATCTGGATCCCATCGAGCAGCAGGACGAAGGTGCCGCGTACGACGGCGCACTCGCCGGGCTTCCGGACATCCCCGCGTACGACGAGGTGGCTCCGGCGGACGCCCGAGCCCTGTCCAAGACCCTCTTCGAGCGGCTGGAGTCGCTGGAGGAAGGCACCTACGACTACGCGTACGTCCGCAACACGCTGGTCGAACTCAATCTCGCCCTGGTGAAGTTCGCGGCCTCCCGTTTCCGCTCGCGCAGCGAGCCGATGGAGGACATCATCCAGGTCGGTACGATCGGCCTGATCAAGGCGATCGACCGCTTCGAACTCTCCCGCGGCGTGGAGTTCCCGACGTTCGCGATGCCGACCATCATCGGCGAGATCAAGCGTTTCTTCCGCGACACCTCGTGGTCCGTGCGGGTTCCGCGCCGGCTCCAGGAGCTCCGGCTCGACCTGGCCAAGGCCGGTGACGAGCTGGCCCAGCAGCTCGACCGCTCCCCGACCGTGGCCGAACTGGCCGAGCGCCTCGGCATCTCCAACGAGGAGGTGGTCGAGGGCATGGCGGCCTCGAACGCGTACACCGCCTCCTCGCTGGACGCCCAGCCGGAGGAGGACGACAGCGAGGGCACGCTCGCGGACCGGATCGGCTACGAGGACCACGGGCTCGAAGGCATCGAGTACGTCGAGTCCCTGAAGCCGCTGATCGCCGAACTCCCCTCCCGGGACCGGAAGATCCTCTCCCTGCGTTTCGTCGCCGGCATGACCCAGTCCGAGATCGGCGACGAGCTCGGCATCTCCCAGATGCACGTCTCGCGGCTGCTGTCGCGCACGCTGGTGCGGCTGCGCAAGGGGCTCACGGTCGAGGAGTGACCCCGGCGCCCGCAGTGGCGTACGCATGTCCTTCGCGCTCCCAGGGGGGGCGGCCCGGTGGCGGGCCGCCCCCCCTGGGGGCCGCGCGGGTCAGACCACGCGTTCGCCGCGCCGCCACACGCCCGCCACCAGCGGCACCCCGGGCCGGTACGCCAGGTGGACGTGGCTCGGGGCGTCGAGGAGCGTCAGATCGGCGTACGCGCCCGGGGCGAGGCGGCCGATGTCGGTGCGGCGCAGGGCCGCCGCGCCGCCCGCCGTGGCCGACCACACCGCCTCGTCCGGGGTCATCCCCATCTCCCGTACCGCGAGCGCGACGCAGAAGGGGACGGACGAGGTGAAGGACGAGCCGGGGTTGCAGTCGGTGGACAGGGCGACCGTGACGCCGGCGTCGAGGAGGCGGCGGGCGTCGGGCCACTCGGCGCGGGTGGAGAACTCGGCTCCGGGGAGCAGGGTGGCGACCGTACGGCTGTTCGCCAGGGCGTCGACGTCGGCGTCGGTGAGATGGGTGCAGTGGTCGGCGCTGGCGGCGTCGAGTTCCACGGCGAGCCGAACGCCGGGGCCGTGGGTGAGCTGGTTGGCGTGGACGCGCGGGTGCAGGCCCCTGGCCTTGCCCGCCGTGAGGATCGCGCGCGCCTGGTCGCCGTCGAAGGCGCCCTTCTCGCAGAACACGTCGATCCAGCGGGCGTGCGGGGCGCAGGCGTCGAGCATCTCGCCGGTGACCAGGGCGACGTAGGCGGCCGGGTCGTCGGCGAAGTCCGGGGAGACGATGTGCGCGCCGAGGTAGGTGACCTCCTCGGTGTGGCGGGCGGCGATGCGCAGGGCGCGGGACTCGTCGGCGACCGTCAGACCGTACCCGGACTTGGTCTCGAAGGTGGTCGTGCCCTGGCGGAGGGCCTCGGCGAGGTAACGGGTGAGGTTCTCCTCCAGTTCCGCGTCGGACGCGGCGCGGGTGGCGGCGACGGTGGTGCGGATGCCGCCCGCGCTGTAGGGGCGGCCGGACATGCGGGCGTTGAACTCCTCGGTGCGGTCGCCGGCGAAGACCAGGTGGGAGTGGGAGTCGACGAAGCCGGGCAGGACCGCCCGGCCGCCGGCGTCGATCCGGTTGTCAGTGGCGGGTGCTTTGCTTGATTCACCGGTCCACGCGACGCGGTCGCCGTCGATGACGACGGCCGCGTCCCGGACCAGGCCGAGGGGGGATGTGTCGCCGAGGGAGGGGTCGTTGGTGACCAGTGTGGCGATGTTGGTGATGACGGTGCTGCTGCTCATGGTGTCCTTGGGGGTTCCCGGGGCGGGTGGGGAGGTCAGGCGCGCAGGGCCTCGACGGCCCGCGCGAGGGCACGGGGCACGTCGGGTACGAGGGTGTGCGCCCCGTCGCGTACGACGTGCCGGCCCGCGACGACCGTGTGCCGCACGTCCGCTGCCGTCGCCGCGAATACGGCCGTCTCGGCGCCGAGCCGCGGGGGCGGCCCCGCTGTTCTGACCGAGTCCAGCGCGATGGTCGTCAGGTCGGCGCGGGCACCCGGCTCGATGGTGCCCGCGTCGTCCCAGCCGAGGGCGGCGTGGCCGTCGGCGGTGGCGGCGCGCAGCAGCGCGCCGGCCGTCCAGTGGCCGCGGGTGCGGCTGCGCAGGCGCTCGTTCAGCTCCATGGCGCGCGCTTCTTCCAGCAGGTCGATCACGGCGTGGCTGTCGGTGCCCAGGGAGAGCGGCGACCCGGCCCGCTGGAGGGCGGCGGCGGGGCCGATGCCGTCGGCGAGGTCCCGCTCGGTGGTGGGGCACATGCAGGTGCCGGTGGAGGTGGAGCCGATCAGCGCGATGTCCTCGTCGGTGAGGTGCGTGTTGTGGACGCCGGTGGTGCGGGGGCCGAGCACGCCGTGGTCGGCGAGGAGCCGCGCCGGGGTGCGCCCGTGGGCCTGGCGGCAGGCGTCGTTCTCGGCGGTCTGCTCGGACAGGTGCACATGGAGCGGGGCCCGCCGCTGCTCGGCCCATCGCGCCACGGTCGCCAGCTGGTCCGCGGGCACGGCCCGCACGGAGTGCACGGCGGCCCCGATCCGTGCGTGATCCCGTTCCTTGAGAAGTGAACAGCGTTGCGCCCAGGACTCCGCGGTCCCGTCGGAGAAGCGGAGCTGGTGGGCGTTGGGGGGCTGCCCGAAGCCGGCGGAGAGGTAGCAGGCGTCGAGGAGGGTGATGCGGATGCCGGCTTCGGCGGCGGCCTCGATGAGCGCCTCGCCCATCGCGTTGGGGTCGGCGTAGGGGGTGCCGCCGGGGGCGTGGTGGAGGTAGTGGAACTCGCCGACGGCGGTGATGCCGGCCAGGGCCATCTCGGCGTACACCGCCCGTGCGAGGGCGTGGTACGAGTCGGGGGTCAGCCGGTCGGCGACGGAGTACATGACCTCGCGCCACGCCCAGAACGAGTCCGGCGCCCGCTCGCCGTCCCCGCCGTCCGGTCCCCGCCGCCGCGGGGGTGATCCGGTGCCCGGGCCCGCCTGCGCGGTGCCGCGCAGCGCGCGGTGGAAGGCGTGCGAGTGGGCGTTGGCCAGCCCCGGCAGGGTCAGTCCGCGCAGCACCTCCGCGCCGGGCGGCGGGGTGCCGGCGCCGGTGCGGACGGCGGTGATGCGGCCGTCGCGCGTCTCCAGGACCACGCCGGGCTCGATGGGGGTCTCCCCTGCCCGGGAGAGGGTGCCCGGCCAGGCGTACTCCAACCAGTAGGTCCCCTTGGTCACCGGCAGGCCAGTCCTTCCAGTACGTCGGCGAGGGCGAGCACCCCGGCCACGCAGTCGTCCTCGGCGGCGTACTCGGCCGGGGAGTGCGAGACCCCGGTGGGGTTGCGCACGAACAGCATGGCGGTCGGGACGCGTCCGGAGAGGATCCCGGCGTCGTGTCCCGCGCCGGTGCCGAGGACGGGGACCCGGAGAGCGGTGTCCTTGCCCAGGATGCGGGCGAGTTCGTCGCGCAGGGCGTGGTCGAACTCGACGACGGGGGTGAACGACTCGCACACGACGTCCAGGTCGACGCCGTGGGCGGCGGCGTGCTCGCGGGCGGCCTTCTCGACGCCGGTGACGACCGTGTCCAGGGTCTCCTGGTCGGCGGCGCGGGAGTCGAGCCAGCCGCGCACCAGGGAGGGGATGGCGTTGACGCCGTTGGGCTCCACGGCGATCTTGCCGAAGGTGGCGACGGCGCCGGCCAGGCGGGCCTCGCGGCGGGCGGCGAGGACGGTCTCGGCGTAACCGAGCATGGGGTCGCGCCGGTCGTCGAGGCGGGTGGTTCCGGCGTGGTTGGCCTCGCCGCGGAAGTCGAACCGCCAGCGTCCGTGCGGCCAGATGGCGCTGGCGACGCCGATCCGGTCGCCGGACAGGTCCAGGGCGCGGCCCTGCTCGACGTGGAGTTCGACGAAGGCGCCGATGCGGGCGAGGCGTTCGGGGTCGGCCCCGATGGCGTCGGGGTCGTGTCCGGCGGCCTCCATCGCGCGCGGGAGCGTGACGCCGTCGCCGTCGGTCAGCCGGTGGGCCTGTTCGGGGGTGAGCGCTCCCGCGGTGAGCCGGGAGCCGACGCAGGCGAGGCCGAACCGGGCGCCTTCCTCGTCGCCGAAGTTGACGATGCCGACGGGCCTGGCGAACCGGGCTCCCCTGTGGCGCAGTTCGTCCAGGGCCGCGAAGGCGGACACCACGCCGAGGGGCCCGTCGAAGGCGCCGCCGTCGGGTACGGAGTCCAGGTGGGACCCGGTGACGACGGCGTTCCCCTCGGCCGGGTCCCCGAGCCAGGCCCACTGGTTGCCGTTGCGGTCCAGCTCGTAGGCGAGGCCGCGGTCGCGGGCCTGCTGCTCGAACCAGGCCCGGCACTCGGTGTCGGCGGGCGTCCAGGCGAAGCGGCGGTAGCCGCCGGAGGCGGAGCTGCGGCCGAGCGGCAGCAGCTCCGCCCACATGCTGTGGAAGGTCACGCGCCGTCACCCTCGCGCATGGGGACGCGGACGCCCCGCTCCCGGGCGACGGAGTCCGCGATGTCGTACCCCGCGTCGACGTGCCGGATGACGCCCATGCCGGGGTCGTTGGTGAGGACGCGGCGGATCTTCTCCCCGGCCAGGGCGGTGCCGTCGGCCACCGTCACCTGTCCGGCGTGGATGGAGCGGCCCATGCCGACGCCGCCGCCGTGGTGGATCGAGACCCAGGAGGCGCCGGAGGCCACGTTGACCATGGCGTTGAGCAGCGGCCAGTCGGCGATGGCGTCGGAGCCGTCGAGCATGGCCTCGGTCTCGCGGTACGGGGAGGCGACGGAGCCGCAGTCGAGGTGGTCGCGGCCGATGACGACGGGCGCGGCCAGTTCACCGCCGGCGACCATGTCGTTGAAGCGCTCGCCGGCCTTGTCCCGCTCGCCGTAGCCCAGCCAGCAGATGCGGGCGGGCAGGCCCTGGAAGTGGACCCGCTCCCCCGCCATCCTGATCCAGCGGGCCAGGGACTCGTTCTCGGGGAACAGTTCCAGGATCGCCTGGTCGGTCTTGGCGATGTCGGCGGGGTCGCCGGACAGGGCGGCCCAGCGGAAGGGGCCCTTGCCCTCGCAGAACAGGGGGCGGATGTAGGCGGGGACGAAGCCGGGGAAGGCGAAGGCCCGGTCGTATCCGGCGAGCCTGGCCTCGCCTCGGATGGAGTTGCCGTAGTCGAAGACCTCGGCGCCGGCGTCCTGGAAGCCGACCATGGCCTCGACGTGCCGGGCCATGGACTCGCGGGCGCGGGTGGTGAAGCCGGCCGGGTCCTTGGCGGCGGCGGCCATGTCCTCGAAGGCGACGCCGAGCGGCAGGTAGGACAGCGGGTCGTGCGCCGAGGTCTGGTCGGTGACGATGTCGATGGGGGCGCCCATGGCCAGCAGTCGCGGGACCAGGTCGGCGGCGTTGCCGAGGACGCCGATGGACAGGGGCTCGCGCCGGTCGCGGGCCTCGGTGGCGAGCCGGAGGGCGTGGTCGAGGGAGTCGGCGCGCACGTCGAGGTAGCGGTGCTCGATGCGGCGGTCGATGGCGCGGGGGTCGCAGTCGACGCAGATCGCGACGCCGTCGTTCATCGTCACGGCGAGGGGCTGGGCGCCGCCCATGCCGCCGAGGCCGGCGGTGAGGGTGATGGTCCCGGCGAGCGTGCCGCCGAAGCGCTTGGCGGCGACGGCGGCGAAGGTCTCGTAGGTGCCCTGGAGGATGCCCTGGGTGCCGATGTAGATCCACGAGCCGGCCGTCATCTGGCCGTACATGGTCAGGCCGAGGGCCTCCAGGCGGCGGAACTCCTCCCAGGTGGCCCAGTCGCCGACCAGGTTGGAGTTGGCGATGAGCACGCGCGGGGCCCATTCGTGGGTCTGCATGACACCGACCGGGCGGCCCGACTGGACGAGCATCGTCTCGTCCTGCTTGAGGGTCTTCAGCGTGCGGACCATGGCGTCGAAGGAACGCCAGTCGCGGGCCGCCTTCCCCGTGCCGCCGTAGACGACGAGCTTGTCGGGGTGTTCGGCGACCTCCGGGTCGAGGTTGTTCCGCAGCATCCGCAGGGCGGCCTCCTGCTGCCAGCCCAGGGCGCTCGGCTCCGTGCCCCGCGGTGCCCGGACACCGCCGGGGGGCGGACCGTAGGAGTCCGTGCCGGGGCGGTGGTGCGAGACGGGTGGGCGGGTTCCTGACATGCTCTGCCTCCTGGTGGCCTGCTCCCGGATCGCGGGCCGCGCGCTGTTGCCGCGACTATTCACATCCTGGACGTGTGAATAGAGCTAGTCAATACAGTCGGCGGTGCGCCGCCGCCGACGCGCGTCGCGGATGCCGGGCCCGGCTGTGTGGCCGGACGGTCGCGGATGTTTGGCCGGACGCGGGGGCGCGGGCGCCGGCGGAACGGGGCAGGGTGGGGACGTGGACACGGGCATGGGGAACCTGGACGGCACGGGCGCGGGCGCGGAGCGGGCGGCCCGGCGGGACGCGGCGGTGCGGGCGGCGGTGGAGCAGGGGCTGCTGGGGCCCGGGGCGCCCCTGGCCGGGCTGCTCGACGTCGTCGGCATCCGGGAGTCGGCGGCGGCGCTGCGGGCGGCGTTCGACGCGGTGGTGGCGCCGGGCACGCCGGTGCTGCACGCCTTCGCGGTGAAGGCGGCCCCGCTGGTGCCGGTGCTGCGGCTGCTGCACGCGCGGGGGCTGGGCGCGGAGGTGGCCAGCCCGGGCGAGCTGGCGCTGGCGCGGGCGGCGGGGGTGCCGCCGGAGCACACGGTCCTGGACTCGCCCGCCAAGACGCCGGACGAGCTGCGCGAGGCGCTGGCGCTGGGCATCGCCGTGAACGCCGACAACCCGCAGGAGCTGGACCGGATCGACGGCCTGATGCGGACCGCCCGCAGCCGGTCCCCGCTGGGCATCCGGGTGAACCCCCAGGTCGGCGGCGGCTCCATCGAGGCGCTGTCGACGGCGACGGCGACCTCCAAGTTCGGCGTGGCGCTGCGGGACGAGGGGGCCCGGGAGTGGGTGGTGCGGGCCTTCCTGGACCGGCCGTGGCTGACCCGGCTGCACACGCACACCGGCTCCCAGGGCATCCCGCTGCCGCTGATGGCCGAGGGCGTGGCGGCGGCGTACGCGCTCGCCGAGGAGATCAACGAGCGGGCCGGGCGGCGGCAGGTCGACACCGTCGACATCGGCGGCGGGCTGCCGGTGAACTTCACCTCCGACGAGACGTCACCAACGTACGCCGCGTACGCGCGGGAGCTGCGGGCGGCGGTGCCGGGGCTGTTCGACGGGCGGTACGGGCTGGTCACCGAGTTCGGGCGGTCGCTGCTGGCCAAGCACGGGACCGTGGTGGCGCGGGTCGAGTACGCCAAGACCGCCGGGGGGCGTCCGGTCGCGGTCACGCACGCGGGGGTGCAGGTGGCGACGCGGACGGTGTACGCGCCGGGAGCGTGGCCGCTGCGGATCGCCGCGTACGACGCCGGGGGGCGGCCCAAGGACGGGCCGGACGTCGTGCAGGACGTGGCCGGTCCCGCCTGCTTCGCCGGGGACCTGCTCGCGGTCGGACGGGCTCTGCCGTTGCTGCGCCAGGGGGACTACGCGGCGGCGCTGGACACGGGGGCGTACTACTTCGCGCACCACTACGCGTACAACTCGCTGGCCCGTCCCGGGGTGTACGGGTTCGCCCCGGACGGCGAGGCGGGCGTCGCCTTCGCGGTGGTGCGGGAGCCGCAGCCGGTGGAGGAGATCGTGGCCGAGGCGGGGGGCGCCCACGCCGACGCCCTCATCTCCGGCCTCTTTCGGCGCGAGTCCCGGCCGTCCCGGGGCTGAGGTGCCGGGACGGCGGGACGCGGACCGGCGTCCGCGCCCCGCTCACCCACGTCGCCGGGCCGCCCCACCCGGGGCGCCCCACCCGGGCCGCCCCACCCGGGCCGCCCCACCCGTGGCGCCGTCCGGCGCGCGGTCAGACCAGGGCCGCCGTCTTGCGGGGCCTGCTCCCGGGGGCCGGCGCCGCCGCCTTGCGGGGCTTGCCCCCGGGGGCCGCGTCGCCCGCCGCGATGCCCGTGCTGCGGTACGCCTTGACCGCCTTGCCGGCGGCACCGCCGGCGTTCCGGCCGAGCCAGTCGACACGGACCCACAGCAGGGCGTCCGCGTCGCGTTCGAGGCGGCCGACCCAGGCGGCCTTCAGCCACAGACCCGCCCCGCAGCCGGCCAGCAGCATGCCGCCCGCGGCCGGCACCGCGAACGCGCTGCCCGCGGCGGCGAGGAGGGCGAGCAGCAGCCACCAGCGGTGGCCGCGGCGCCAGTTGCGGGCGGTCACCGCCCGGTCCTGGAGCACGTCGTGCTTGCCCGCGCGCGCCGCCGAGCGGGCCAGGGCGGCGTACCGCTTGCGCCGCGCGTACGCCACCGCGGCCACCGCGACGACGAACAGCGCCGCGCCGGCCGTCACACCGATCCGGCGTCCGGTCAGTCCCGGCACGCACACGCCGGCACCCGCCGCGAGCACGCCCAGCCACCACAACGGCGCCGCGCCCGCCCGCACGACGACGGCCACCCGAGCCAGCCCCTGTCCACCGCGTGCCACGTTCAGCCTCCCGTCTCCGTCTGTGAAACGTTCGAGGGTCTTGAGCGGCAGGCAGGTTAGCGCGGCAACGTGAGACGAGTCTGAGAACCGGCGCGTGTCCCGGGCCGCGCCCTCACTCCACGAACAGCCCGCGCGCCGCCGCCTTCGCGTCGAACTCCTCCAGCCGCGCCTGGGCGTCCGGCAGGTCGTCGCACATCGCCTCCAGCAGGACCCGGCCGAGCAGCATCGGCGCGCAGGCGGTGTCGAAGACCAGGCCGGTGCCGACGGCGGCGGGCAGCAGCAGGTCGGACACCTTGGCGACGGGCGCGAAGGCCGAGTCCGCGACGGTCACGACGGTCAGCCCCGCCTCCTTGGCGCAGGAGAGGGCGTCGACGACCTCGCGGGGATGCCGGGGCAGCGCGAAGCACAGCAGGGCCGTGGCGCCGGCGCGCACGGCGCCGTCGATACGGTCCTGGAGCACGGTGCCGCCCTCGTGCAGCAGGCGGACGTCCGGGTGGACCTTGGCGGCGAAGTACGCGAAGCCGTACGCCTGGGAGGCCGCCGCCCGCAGCCCGAGGACGGGCAGGGGCCGGGAGGCGGCGAGCGCCCGGCCCGCCTCCCGCACCGGCCGGGGGTCGGCCAGCACCTCCGCCAGGTGGCGCAGGTTCTCCATCTCGGCCTCGACCGCCTGCTGGTACTCGTTGGGCGCCCCGGCCTCCGCCGCCGCTTCGGCGGGCGCAACCTCGCGCAGGTGGCGGCGGAGCGCCGGATAGCCGTCGAAGCCGAGGGCGACGGCGAAGCGGGTGACGGACGGCTGGCTGACCCCGGCCAGTTCGGCCAGTTCCACGCTGGACAGGAAGGGCACGTCGGCGGCCCGCCGCACCATGCTGTGCGCGATGCGCCGCTGGGTCGGTGTCAGCCGGTGCCCCTCGAAGAGCGCTTGCAGCCGCGCGGCCGGGCTGTCGGTCACGCTCATGACGTGCTCCCCCTCCAGTTGTCCGTGCCCCGTCGGCCGGATCGGCCCGCCGCCGTCACGCCCCGGGAGGGTACAGCGTCCGCGCCCGGCCCCGTGTCCGCGCTCCCCGACGACATCTCGCGCACACCCTCCCTGAACCGGACATCCGGTCTCGCCCTTCCGCCTGCCGTTACCGCAGATTAGCGCGCGGGCATTGACAACCTATTCAGTCACCAAGAACTCTGCATACCGTTATACAGCCGAACAAGGGACCCCGCATGACCCAGTTCGTCGAACTGCGCTCGATCGACGTCGTCCCGGACGACGAGCGCCACGGCAGGGCCTTCTCCCAGTTCACCCTGTGGCTCGGCGCCAACCTCCAGATCACGGCCGTCGTCACCGGCGCCCTCGCCGTGGTCTTCGGCGGCGACGTCGTCTGGTCGGTCACCGGCCTGCTGCTGGGCAACCTGCTCGGCGGGGCGGTCATGGCCCTGCACTCCGCGCAGGGCCCGAAGCTGGGCCTGCCGCAGATGATCCAGTCCCGCGCCCAGTTCGGGGTGCGCGGCGCGGTCGTACCGCTGCTGCTGGTGATCGTCATGTACGTCGGCTTCTTCGCCAGCGGCAGCGTGCTGGCCGGGCAGGCGGTCGCCGAGCTGACGCACACCGGCGACACCACCGGCATCGTCGTCTTCGCGGCCGTCACGGCGGTGATGGCGGCCGTCGGCTACCGGGTCATCCACGCCCTGGGCCGGGTGGCCGGCGTCGTCTGCGCGCTGGCGTTCGTCTACCTCGGCGCCCGCCTGCTGGAGCGGGCCGACCTCGGCGCCCTGCTCGGCGACGCGCACTTCTCGCTGCCGATGTTCCTGCTGGCGATGTCGCTGTCGGCGTCCTGGCAGCTGGCGTTCGGCCCCTATGTGGCGGACTACTCCCGCTATCTGCCCCGCACGACGTCCGCGAAGGCGACGTTCTGGTGGACGCTGTCCGGCTCGGCGCTCGGCTCGCAGTGGTCGATGACGTTCGGCGTGCTGGTGGCGGCGACGGCGGGCGAGGAGTTCATGCGCGGCCAGGTCGGCTATGTCGTGGCGCTCGGCGGCACCGGACTGGCCGCGTCCTTCTTCTACTTCGTCATCGCCCTCGGCAAGCTGACCGTGAACGTGCTCAACACCTACGGCGGCTTCATGTCGATGGTGACCAGCGTCAGCGGCTTCCGCGGCCAGCGAGTGCTCTCGAGGCGCGGCCGGGCGGCGTACATCGCGCTGATCATGGTGGCGGGCACGGCGGTCGCCCTGGCCGGCAAGGACAGCTTCCTGACCTCCTTCAAGGACTTCCTGCTGTTCCTGCTGACCTTCTTCACCCCGTGGTCGGCGATCAACCTGGTCGACTACTACCTGATCTCCAAGGAACGCTACGACATCCCGGCGCTGTTCGACCCGCGGGGCCGCTACGGCGCCTGGCGCTGGGACGCGCTCGTGGTGTACGCGGTGGGCCTGCTGGCGCAGCTGCCGTTCCTGGTGACGCACTTCTACACGGGCCCGCTGGTGGAGCGGCTCGGCGGGGCGGACGTGTCGTGGATCGTGGGCCTGGCCGTACCGGCGCTGCTGTACTGGCTGCTGGCCCGGCGCTCGCCCCGGTCGGGTGGCCCCCGCCCGGACACGGGGGCTAACCCCAGTGCGGCCGGCGCCGCCGCTCCCTAGCGTGGGGCGCATGACGGCGATGGACGCGCGGGATTCCGACCTGGAGAAGGACCTCGACGCCACCTTGCGGGCCCGCAGGGAGCTGGGCGAGGAGTACGAGTCCGCGCTGGTCGAGTCCTTCCTGGAGAAGGTCGACCAACGCATCGACGGCGCCGTCGAGCGCCGGGTGCGGCGGCAGCTGGCCGAGCAGCAGATGGCGGCGGCGCGCGGCGCCCGGTCCCCGGCGCCCACCGACTCCTGGGGCGAGCGTTTCGGCTTCGGGATCGTCTCGCTGGTCCTGGCCATCCCGCTGTCCGCGATCGGCGGCGGCACCGGCGACCTGCCCGGGCTGCTCGTCGTCTGGGGCGGCATCGTCGGCGTCAACGTCGTCCAGGCGGCCCGCACCGGCCCCGGCCTCTTCCGCCGCCGCACGCCCTCCCCGGACGGCGACCCGGAGGACTGAGGACCAGGGAGCCTTCGGACCCGCCTGGCGAAAACCCCAAAAGCTTAGAAAATTCGGACCCCGGAAATCGGAGCTCCGGAAAAACCGGAGCAATCGGCGTCCCGGGACAAGAGTGACGCGGGGACCGCCGCACCCCCGTTGCCGGGGGGCGGGACGACGGCGGTCCCCGCGAGGGACGCGGGCGGTCGGAGACCGGCTGCCGCGTCCGTGGCGTCCATGGAGGTCCGGGAGCCGCTCCGGAGAGTCCCTGGCGCCGTTCGGTGCCGGACCAGGCGGGGAACGTCCCCCGTGCTGAACGCCCGGGAGGTACTCCCTCGCCTGCCGACACCCCCTACTGTGCCGATGCCGTGTTAAGCGTGTGCTGCGCGGACATGACGCGCTCGTACCACTTCCGCGAAGTCCGCGCGGGCGAGTCCGGGGCGAGCCGGCCGCCCGCACCGGGAGTTCACCGCGCGTACGCCGCCGGTTCGCCGGTCACTTCCCGCCCTCGGCGAGGAAGGCCAGCAGGTCCTGCCGGCTGACCACGCCGGTCGGCTTGCCCTCGACGAGGACGATCGCCGCGTCCGCCGTGCCGAGCACGGTCATCAGGTCCCCGACCGGCTCCCCGGAGCCGACCTGCGGCAGCGGGGCGGACATGTGCCGCTCCAGCGGGTCCTCCAGCGCGGCCCGCTGGGTGAACAGGGCGTTCAGCAGCTCCCGTTCGACCACCGAGCCGACGACCTCGGCGGCCATCACGTCCGGGTGGCCGGCGCCGGGCTTGACGATCGGCATCTGGGAGACGCCGTACTCGCGCAGCACCTCGATGGCCTGGCCGACCGTCTCGTCGGGATGCATGTGGACGAGGGACGGGATGGAGCCGCCCTCCTTGTGCTCCAGGACGTCGGCGACGCGGGCGCTGGGACCGGCGTCCTCCAGGAAGCCGTAGTCGGCCATCCACTCGTCGTTGAAGATCTTGCTGAGGTAGCCGCGCCCGCTGTCCGGCAGCAGTACGACCACCACGTCGTCCTCGGTCAGCCGCTCGGCCACCCGCAGCGCCGCGACGACGGCCATGCCGCAGGAGCCGCCCACCAGCAGGCCCTCCTCCTTGGCCAGCCGCCGGGTCATCTGGAAGGAGTCCTTGTCGGAGACGGCCACGATCTCGTCGGCGACCGTCCGGTCGTAGGCGGTCGGCCAGAAGTCCTCGCCCACGCCCTCGACCAGGTACGGCCGCCCGGAGCCGCCGGAGTAGACCGAGCCCTCCGGGTCGGCGCCGATGACCTTCACCCGGCCGTCACTGGCCTCCTTCAGATAGCGGCCGGTGCCGGAGATGGTGCCGCCGGTGCCGACGCCCGCCACGAAGTGGGTGATCCGGCCCTCCGTCTGCTCCCACAGCTCGGGGCCGGTCGAGTGATAGTGGGAGAGGGGGTTGTTGGGGTTGGAGTACTGGTCGGGCTTCCAGGCGCCGGGGGTCTCGCGGACCAGGCGGTCGGAGACGTTGTAGTAGGAGTCGGGGTGCTCCGGGGCGACCGCCGTCGGGCACACGACCACCTCGGCGCCGTACGCGCGCAGCACGTTGATCTTGTCGGTCGACACCTTGTCCGGGCAGACGAAGACGCACTTGTAGCCCTTCTGCTGGGCCACGATGGCCAGGCCGACGCCCGTGTTGCCGCTGGTCGGCTCGACGATCGTGCCGCCGGGCTTCAGCTCGCCGCTCCGCTCCGCCGCCTCGATCATGCGCAAGGCGATGCGGTCCTTCACCGAGCCGCCCGGATTGAAGTACTCCACCTTGGCCAGGACGGTCGCCCGGATTCCCTTGGTCACGCTGTTGAGCCGCACCAGCGGGGTGTTGCCGACGAGGCTGATCATCGAGTCGTGGAATTGCACCGTTGTCTCCGGATGCTGCAAAAGGTGTGGTCGTGATGGTTCCGCCAGCCTAGTGCCGCGGCAGGCGACGTTGGCCCGTCAAGGAGCGGCGTCCGGTGCGTGCTCTGGGGGTCCCCCCGGCCGAAGGCTGGGGGAGTGCCGGCCGGAAGTCCTCGTACTGGACGTACTTGGGCTTTCGGCCGGTGCGGCGAGTGGGGGTCCCCCCTGCTCGAAGAGCTTGGGGGAGCGTGCCGGGCGTCGCGACGGGGCGAACGTTGCCTGCCGCGGCACTAGGCCCTGCCGTCAGCACGCGATGGCCGTTCACTCCTGGTCGAGATTGGGCGACGGTCCGTACGGGGCAAGCAGTGGGTGTACGGCTCGAAGGAGGTGGCGGGGACGCATGACGAGCATGGCGAGGGCGAGGGTGGCCCGGCGGATCGCGGCCGGGGCGGCATACGGCGGTGGCGGGCTCGGTCTGGCCGGGGCGGCCGCGGTGGGCCTGCTGCTGGCGGAGATGCACCTGGCCAGGCGGCGGGTGGGCAACGGCACGCCCCCACGGGTGCCGAACGCGGAGGGGCTGTACGGGGCCACGGTGCCCCCGGCCGGCCAGCCGCCGCTGCGGCTGGTGATGCTGGGCGACTCCACCGCCGCCGGGCAGGGGGTGCACCGGGCCGGGCAGACGCCGGGGGCGCTGCTGGCGTCGGGGCTGGCGGCGGTCGCCGAGCGTCCGGTGACGCTGCGGTCGGTGGCGGTGCCCGGAGCCCGGTCCGACGATCTGGACCGGCAGGTCTCGCTGGTGCTGGCCGACCCCGCCCGGGCACCCGACATCTGCGTGATCATGATCGGCGCCAACGACGTCACGCACCGCATGCCGGCGACCCGCTCGGTCCGCTGCCTGGCGTCGGCGGTACGGCGGCTGCGCACGTCCGGCGCGGAGGTGGTGGTCGGCACCTGCCCCGACCTGGGCACGATCGAGCCGGTGCGGCAGCCGCTGCGCTGGCTGGCCCGGCGGGTCTCGCGGCAGCTCGCGGCGGCCCAGACGATCGGGGTCGTCGAGCAGGGCGGGCGCACGGTGTCGCTGGGCGACCTGCTGGGCCCGGAGTTCGCGGCCAACCCGCGCGAGCTGTTCGGCCCGGACAACTACCACCCCTCGGCGGAGGGCTACGCCACGGCGGCGATGGCGGTGCTGCCCACGGTCTGCGCGGCGCTCGGGCTGTGGCCGGCCGAGGAGGAGCGGCCCGACGTCTCCCGCCGCGAGGGCTTCCTGCCGGTGGCGCGGGCGGCGGCGGAGGCGGCGTCCGAGGCGGGCACCGAGGTCGCGGCCGCGATGCCGGCCGGGCCGCGCGGCCCGTGGGCGCTGCTCAAGCGGCGCAGGCGGCGCCGGGTGACCGAGGCGGAGCCGGAACCCACGGCGCAGCCGTCGTGACGCGGCCCGGTCCCCCGGGGGAGACCAGGGAGAAAGCAAGCGCTTAGTAAACTGCGGCCAGGGTCACACCGCACGACCCGTGACCCTGGCCATACGGCCGGGTAACTTCCCAACCAGCCCCGCCGGACCCGTATCCGTATCGCCTCTGGAGCCGTGATGCCCGAAGCCGTGATCGTCTCTGCCGCCCGCTCCCCCATCGGGCGCGCTTTCAAGGGCTCCCTGAAGGACCTGCGCCCCGACGACCTGACCGCCACGATCGTCCAGGCGGCCCTCGCCAAGGTGCCCGAGCTGGACCCGAAGGACA
Organism: Streptomyces sp. NPDC052020; assembly: GCF_040680575.1. Lineage (NCBI taxonomy): Bacteria > Bacillati > Actinomycetota > Actinomycetes > Kitasatosporales > Streptomycetaceae > Streptomyces > Streptomyces sp. NPDC052020. Next base: position 68,424 of record NZ_JBFAWY010000024.1, on the reverse strand, counting down.
TCGACGACCTGATGCTCGGCTGCGGCCTGCCCGGCGGCGAGCAGGGCAACAACCTCGGCCGGATCGTCGCCGTGCAGATGGGCATGGACCACCTGCCCGGCTGCACGGTCACCCGCTACTGCTCCTCGTCCCTGCAGACCTCCCGCATGGCCCTGCACGCCATCAAGGCCGGCGAGGGCGACGTGTTCATCTCGGCCGGCGTCGAGATGGTCTCCCGGTACACCAAGGGCAACTCCGACAACCTCCCGGACACGCACAACCCGCTCTTCGCCCAGGCGGAGGCGCGCACCGCCGCCGTCGCCGAGCAGGAGGGGACCACCTGGCACGACCCGCGCGAGGACGGCCTGCTGCCCGACCCGTACATCGCGATGGGGCAGACGGCCGAGAACCTCGCCCGCCTCAAGGGCGTGACCCGCCAGGAGATGGACGAGTTCGGCGTCCGCTCGCAGAACCTCGCCGAGGAGGCCATCAAGAACGGCTTCTGGGAACGCGAGATCACCCCGGTCACGCTGCCCGACGGCACGGTGATCTCCAAGGACGACGGGCCGCGCCCCGGCGTGACCATGGAGGGCGTGGCGGGCCTGAAGCCGGTCTTCCGCCCCGACGGCCTGGTCACCGCCGGCAACTGCTGCCCGCTGAACGACGGCGCCGCGGCCCTGGTCATCATGAGCGACACCAAGGCCCGCGAGCTGGGCCTCACCCCGCTCGCCCGGATCGTCTCCACCGGCGTCTCCGGCCTCTCCCCCGAGATCATGGGCCTCGGCCCGGTCGAGGCCTCCCGGCAGGCCCTGAAGCGGGCGGGCCTGACCATCGGCGACATCGACCTGGTGGAGATCAACGAGGCGTTCGCCGCCCAGGTGATCCCCTCCTACCGGGACCTCGGCATCCCGCTGGAGAAGCTGAACGTCAACGGCGGCGCCATCGCCGTCGGCCACCCGTTCGGCATGACCGGCGCCCGCATCACCACCACGCTCATCAACTCCCTCCAGTGGCACGACAAGCAGTTCGGCCTGGAGACGATGTGCGTCGGCGGCGGCCAGGGTATGGCCATGGTCATCGAGCGGCTCAGCTGAGTCCGCCCCGGCTCCCGTCGGTCGACGGTCCGTAGCGGCCGGTCGACGCCTCGCGAGGCTCTGGCCCGGAACTCCGGAAACCCGGGGCTCCGGGCCCGTTTCGTGACCCAATCTCCCCCAGGATGTGACCTATCTCCCTCGTGCCGGTCATTCACGCAGGTCAGAGCAGCCCCACCGGAACCTCCCGCCCCCTCCCCCTGTCCGTTTCGTGACGTTACGCACTGACAGAGGGTTAGTCCGCCGTTCAAGCTGATGTAGGAAGTCGGGGGTCGACTTTGAAACCGGGAGTACGTCCGTGAGCGCCATGCCGATCGCCCTGCTGCTCACCACGGCCGCCACCGGCGCCGTGGGCCTCGCCGTCCTGCGCGGCATCCGGGTACTGCGCCGGCAGGTGGCGGCCCTGCGCACCGAGCTGGCCGAGAGCCGCGCCGTCGCGGCGCGGGGCCTCGTTCCCGCCGCCCGCACCACCGCCGACGCGGACGAGATACGCGCCGCCGTCGCCGAGGCGCTGGCCGAGGAACGCGAGCGGGAGCTCGCCGAGGCGCGGGCGTTCTGGGCCGCCCAGGAGGCCCGCGAGGCCTCCGACGCGCCGCTGCTGCTGGGCCTGCCCGACAGCGAGCTCTACCTGCCCCGGCAGGCCGACTTCGCGGGCCTGGAGCCGGTGGCCGAGCCCGGCGCGGACGCCGACGAGACCGCCGGGGACTCCGCCGAGCTGGCCGCGGCCCGCCGCCGCCACCCCTCGCACCCGGACTTCGTCCCGGCCCCCTCGCCCGCGGCGGACGATCACGAGCGCACCGCCGCCGCGCTGGAGGAACTGGCCGCCGCCCGCGTCGAGCTGGCGGACGTCCGCCCGGGCCCGCTGGGCACGCTGGACGTCTACGTCTTCGCCGACGGCACCACCTTGTGCATGACCCCGGGGCACCGGGAGACCGCGGAGCGCCTGGCCGCCGCGCTGCGCGCGGGCGACACCCCGGTCCTGCTCGGCGGCTCCGGCGTCTCGGGCGCCTACGCCCTCACCTTCGCCTGCGGCGGCGAGACGGTGTACGTGCTGGCGGACCGCGTCATCGCGTCGCTGTAACCGCGGTCCCGTCCGTTCGCGCGCGACGCGCCGGGGCTCACACCCCGGCGCGTTTCTGTGCCTCGGCCACCAGCCGCACCGCCTCGGCCACCTCGGCCTCGCCGCTCAGGACGAGCGCCAGGTCGTGGGCGGCGACGGTGATCTGGTCGGCGGCGGCGAACATCCCCGCGTCGGGCATCTCGCGGGGTTCCGCGCCGGGCGCCTCGGCGAGCTGGGCGCGGCGCGCCAGTTCCCTGGCCAGCGCGAGCGCCTCGGCGGCGGCGCCCCGTTGCAGCCGGCTCTGCGGGGCCGCCCGCAGCCGGTCGGCGAAGTGATCCACGGCACGGGTCAGAGGCGTCGTATCAACCACGGCGCGAGCGTACGCGGCCCACCGGCACTGTTGCCAACGGGCGAACGCTCGGGCACGGTGAGCTGAAGGACCGGCTTACACCCATACCGCCGGAGGCGCCGATGTCCCAGATCTTCTCCGAGGAGACCCATCGCAACCTGCTCGCCCGCATCCCCCATTGCACCGGTCGTGAGATCTCCGACTGGCTGCGCACCGTCGAAGAAGGCCCGGCTCTCCGCTTCGAGGAGAAGGTCAGCTGGCTGCGTCACGAGCACAACCTGGCGTACGGCCACGCCAAGGCGATCATTCATGAGTACGACTTGAGGCGAGCCGCGCGCAAGCTGCTCTAGGCGCGTGGCTTCGGACACGACGAAGGGCCCCGGATGTCCGGGGCCCTTTCGCACGCCTGTGTGAGCGAGGTGCTCGCGCGGGTGCTAGTCGTTGCTGTTGAGGATCGAGATGAGGCGCAGGAACTCCAGGTAGATCCACACCAGCGTCAGCGTCAGGCCGAAGGCGGCCAGCCACGCCTCCTCACGGGGGGCGCCGTAGGCGACGCCGTCCTCGACCTGCTTGAAGTCCAGGGCGAGGAAGCAGGCGCCGAGCAGCACACCGATGACGCCGAAGACGACACCGAGGGCGCCGCTGCGGAAGCCGAGGCCGTCACCGCCGCCGAACACGGCGAACAGCAGGTTCACCAGCATCAGCAGCACGAAGCCGAGCGACGCGGCCATCACGAAGCCGACGAAGCGGCGGTTGACGCGGATCCAGCCCGCCTTGTAGGCGACCAGCACGGCGGCGAAGACCGCCATCGTGCCGAGGACCGCCTGCATGGCCGCGCCGCTGGCGATGCGGTTGTCGACGACGCTGGAGACGACGCCGAGGAAGACGCCCTCGAACGCCGCGTACGTCAGGATCAGCGCCGGCGAGGCCTTGCGCTTGAAGGACTGGACGAACGCCAGGACCATGCCGATCAGCGCGGCACCGATGCCGATGCCGTAGGACCGGCTGATGTGGGCGTCGTCGACGGGCAGCAGCGCCCAGGAGAGCGCGGCCGTGACGATCAGGACGCCGAGCGTGCTCGCCGTCCGCACCACGACGTCGTCCATCGTCATCCGGCCGGTGGCGGCCGGCGCCTGGGGAGCGCCGTACTGCACGTCCTGCTGGGCGTACGGGTTCTGCGCATACGGGTTCTGCGCGTAGGGGTCGCCGGCCGGCTGGGCGTACGGATTGCCCTGCGCGTACGGGTTCCCCTGCGTGGCGACGGCGGGTCCCCCGGCCTGCGGCGCGGCGTTGAAGCCCGCGTAGCCGTTGTCGCGGCTGAACCCCCGTCGCGAGAAGACCGGGTTTCTGCTCCTCATTTCACTCCTCCATGGCCACACAGCATGGCCTTGGCTCAAGAGTAATAGGTAGGCAAAGGATTGACCCTAGTGCTTGGGGAGGATCTTTCCCTCATGGTGCTGCGCAACACGCTACGCGGGTCCGTGATTCCCCTCACGGCAGGGGGCCATGCCCCCGGGCGCCCGGCTCACCCGATCGGAAAGCCGGTGTACGCCTCGGCGAGGTCGGTCTCGGCGGCCCGGGAGGCGGTGATGCGCGTCAGGCGTGCCACCTGGAGCCGGTCCTCGAAGGGGGTGGCGTCGGGCGCGCGGTGCAGGAGGGTCGTCATGTCGTAGGAGAACCGCTCGGCCTGCCAGACCCGGCGCAGGCAGGTGGCCGAGTAGGCGTCGAGGAGCTCGGCGGAGCCGGTCTCGCGCTGGTGGACCAGGGCCCGGGCGAAGGTCACGACGTCGCCGACGGCGAGGTTCAGCCCCTTGGCGCCGGTGGGCGGCACGATGTGCGCGGCGTCGCCGGCGAGGAAGAGGCGTCCGTGACGCATGGGCTCGTGGACGAAGGAGCGCATGGGGGTGACGGACTTCTGGGTGATCGGGCCGCGCTCCAGCCGCCAGTCGTCGGCGGTCTCGAAGCGGCGCTCCAGCTCGTCCCAGATCTCCTCGTCGCCCCAGGTCTCGGCGTCCGTGCCCTCGGGCACCTGGAGGTAGAGGCGGGAGACGGACGGGGAGCGCATGGAGAGCAGGGCGAAGCCGCGGTCGTGGCGGGCGTAGACCAGCTCGTCGTGGGAGGGGGCGACGTCGGCGAGGATGCCGAGCCAGCCGAAGGGGTACGTCCGTTCGAACGTACGGCTCAGCTCGGCCGGGATCGCCTGGCGGGCCACGCCCCAGAAGCCGTCGCAGCCGACGACGTAGTCGCACTCCAGGACGTCCTCGGCGCCCTGGTGCCGGAAGCGGATCCGCGGGCTGTCGGTGCCGGCGCCCTCGACGGCCAGCGCCTCCGCCTCGAACAGCAGCGGGCCGCCCTCCTTGAGCTGGAGGGCGATGAGGTCCTTGCAGACCTCGGTCTGGGCGTAGACCATCACGGATTTGCCGCCGGTCAGCGCGGGGAAGTCGACGCGGTGACGGGTGCGGTCGAACCGCAGCTCGATGCCGTCGTGGCGCAGCCCCTCGCGGTCCATCCGCTCCCCGGCACCGGCCGCCCGCAACACGTCCACGGTGCCCTGCTCCAGGATGCCGGCCCGCTGGCGCCGCTCGACGTAGGCGCGGTCGCGGCTCTCCAGGACGACCGAGTCGATGCCGGCGTTGTGGAGGAGCCGGGCGAGCAGCAGGCCGGCGGGGCCGGCTCCGATGATGCCGACGGTGGTGCGCATCGGTCGTTCCCTTCAGTTGGCGTCGTTGCCGGTGGGCGGGGCGTCGAGGACGGCGGCGCGGCGCGTCCGACCGCCCGCCCGCTTGTTCGCGTGGTGAAATTTCCTTCACTGACTGCTGACGTGAGTTTCCGGCCGCGCGGGCCCGCTGTCAATGGGTGGGCGGCGAAGTCCTGGGGGGCGGCGGGCGGGCGGACCGGCGGCGGCGCGGTCCGCGCGGCCCGCCTGTGAACGCTGCGGTACGACGATTGGCGCAGGTCGGCGTCGAGTGCGGTGGACGTGCCCAACCCGCGGGGGCATCCCGCACGCTGCCAGAGTCCGGTGCGGCGCTCCGGGCCACCGTGCCCGGCAACCGGACCGTGCGGCACCCGGACCGAGCACACGGCCGCCTGGAAGGCCAGCGCACGACCACGGCACCCGCCATCGAACCGCGCGCGTACACCACGCTCAGGACGTCCGCGGCGACCTTGCTGGACGTCTACACCGAAGTGCGCGCGCCCCTGCTGCACCTGCCGGACTACGCCGTCACCTCATTCGGCGAGCGCCTGGACCGCCACGGCGGGGATCCGGGATTCGTCGCCGTCCTCGCCTACGCGGACGACCATCCCGTCCTTGTTCCTCAGCTCCTGCGCATGGGCGGGGGAGGGCGGGGTAGGAGCGCGTGTGCCGATGGGCGCCACACGAAAGATCGGAGAACGGCCCCGAGAGGTCGTTCTCCTGGACAGGCGCCGTGCGAGCGGAGGTGCCCGGAGCCGGACTCGAACCGGCACGCCCGCGAAGGGGCAGCGAGGTTTAAGCTCGCCGTGTCTGCATTCCACCATCCGGGCAGGCCATGGGCTCCGCGTCGAGACTCCGAGCCTATCGGGATGCATCCCCCGAACAGCGGGCGGGCGGACCGATGTTGTCTTATTTTATTGATGTCTGAGGAAGCATCAGTCAGCCGAACAGGCCATCCGCACTTGCCAACAGCCTTGCGTGCGAAGCTCGGCCGCGCATGCGGAATGACGGAATTTCACCGTCTCGACATGACGGATCCATGCGTTCCGCACCAGCGCCGGCGTCTCAGGGTCGCCCGTCATCCCCAGGTATGACATGGCCTCGCCCGGTCCGACCGAAGTCTCCCCCCGGAACCGGAACAGCGGCTGACTCCACCGGCCCGCGCGGCCGGGACGATGGATCACGTCCCCGAGAACACCGTCGTCCCGACAGGAGCGCCTTCCCATGACCACCGCCCCCCTCGCCGGCCGGTCCACCGCCGTGGCCGCACGTGCCACGGAGCTGTCGAAGATCTACGGCGAGGGCGAGACCCAGGTGGTCGCCCTCGACCGGGTCTCCGTGGAGTTCCGGCAGGCGGAGTTCACGGCGATCATGGGGCCGTCGGGCTCCGGCAAGTCCACGCTGATGCACTGTGTGGCCGGCCTCGACACCTTCTCCTCGGGGTCGGTGCGCCTCGGCGACACCGAGCTGGGCTCCCTGAAGGACAAGCAGCTCACCACGTTGCGCCGGGACAAGATCGGCTTCATCTTCCAGGCGTTCAACCTGCTGCCGACGCTGACGGCCCTGGAGAACATCACCCTTCCGATGGACATCGCGGGCCGCAAGCCGGACCGGCAGTGGCTTGACACCGTGATCGAGATGGTCGGCCTGTCGGGCCGGCTGAGCCACCGGCCCGCCCAGCTCTCCGGCGGCCAGCAGCAGCGGGTCGCCGTGGCCCGGGCGCTGGCCTCCAAGCCCGAGATCATCTTCGGTGACGAGCCGACCGGGAACCTCGACTCGCGCTCCGGCGCCGAGGTGCTGGGCTTTCTGCGCAACTCCGTGCGGGAGCTGGGCCAGACCGTCGTGATGGTCACCCACGACCCGGTGGCCGCGGCCTACGCGGACCGGGTGGTCTTCCTGGCGGACGGCCGCATCGTCGACGAGCTGTACGGCCCGACGGCCGACGCGGTGCTGGACCGCATGAAGCGGTTCGACGCCAAGGGCCGCACCAGCTGACGCGCCGCGCCCGCCCGCCGCCCCGCCCCCCCACTCCCCGTACCTCCTGGACTGAGACGACCCCCATGTTCCGTACCGCCTTGCGCAACGTACTCGCGCACAAGGCCAGGCTGCTGATGACCGTGCTCGCCGTGATGCTCGGCGTGGCGTTCGTGTCGGGCACCCTGGTCTTCACCAACACCATCTCCGGCGCCCTGCAGAAGAGCTCCGCCAAGGGCTTCGGCCATGTCGACGTCGCCGTGCAGCCGAAGTACCAGGGCGCCGAGGGCGACAAGGTCGGGCGGCGGCCCGAGCTGACCCAGGCGGTCCTGGACAAGAGCGCGCGGGTGCCCGGCGCCGCCTCCGCGATCGGCGTCGTCGGCGGCTTCACCGCCGTCGCCGACCGGGACGGCAAGCTGATCGGCAACGGCTTCAGCACCCTGGGCGGCAACTACTGGGGCACCGAGGACCCCCGCTACCCGCTGGTCAGCGGCCACGCCCCGAAGGGTCCCGGGGAGATCCTCATCGACGCGAAGACGGCCGAGCGCACCGGCTACCGCGTCGGCGACACCGTGCGCCTGTCCGTCGACGGCCCCGTCCTGACCCCCACCGTGACCGGCGTCTTCACCACCGACGACGGCAATGTCGCGGCCGGCGGCAGCCTCACCCTCTTCGACACGGCGACCGCGCAGCGGCTGTTCGGCAAGCCGGGCACGTACGACGAGATCGCCGTCGAGGCCGGGCCGGGCGTCACCCAGACCGCGCTCAAGGACCGGCTGGACCGGGCGCTGCCGGCGGACCTCGTCGAGACCACCACCGGCGAGCGGCTCGCCGAGGACCAGGCGGAGACGATCGCCTCGTCGATGAGCGGCATGCGGCAGAGCCTGCTGGTCTTCGCCGGCATCGCGCTGTTCGTCGGCACCTTCATCATCGCCAACACCTTCACCATGCTGGTCGCCCAGCGCACCAAGGAGCTGGCGCTGCTGCGCGCGGTCGGCGCCTCCCGCCGCCAGGTCACCCGGTCGGTGCTGATCGAGGCGTTCGTGGTGGGTATGGCCGCCGCCGTGGCCGGCCTGGCCGCCGGTATCGGCATCGGGGCGGGGCTGCGTTCCCTGATGGGCTCGTTCGGCGCGACCGTGCCCGACGGGCCGCTGGTGGTCTCCCCCGGCACGGTCGTCTCGGCGTTCGCGGTGGGCGTCCTGGTCACCATGCTGGCGGCCTGGCTGCCGGGCCGCCGGGCGGCGAAGATCCCGCCGGTGGCGGCGATGAACAGCGTGCACGCCAAGGCGTCGGGCAAGTCGCTGGTGCTGCGCAACACGCTGGGCTCGCTGTTCTCGGCCGCGGGCGTGGCGGTGGTGCTGGCGGCCACGACGATGGACGGCACCGACGGACAGGCCCCCATGGGCCTGGGCGCCGTACTCCTGATCATCGGCGTGTTCGTTCTGACCCCGCTGCTGTCCCGCCCGCTGATCGCCGCCGCCTCCCCCGTGCTGCGCCTGTTCGGCGTCTCCGGGAAGCTGGCCCGGCAGAACTCGGTGCGCAACCCGCGCCGTACGGCCGCCACCGCCTCCGCGCTGATGATCGGACTCACCCTCATCACCGGCATGACCGTGGTGGCGGGCAGCCTTCAGAAGTCGATCGACAAGATGGCGGCGTCCGCGATCGAGGCGGACTACGTGGTCTCCATGGCCAACGGCAACCTGCTGTCGCCGGACGTCGAGCAGAAGCTGAAGCGGACCGGTGACGTCACCGCCACCAGTCCGCTGCGCAACTCGCCCTCCCGCATCGGCGGCGAGACCGAGTACCTCACCGGCGTCGACGGCTCGACCATCGGCGAGCTGACCGAGCTGAAGCTGGACGACGGCTCCTTCACGGTGGACGGCACCCGGGTGACCGTCGACGACGGCACCGCCGAGCGGCACGGCTGGCAGGCCGGCTCCGCCTTCACCGTCGCCTACGAGGACGGCCGCAAGCAGAAGCTGACGGTCGCGGGCGTCTACGAGGGCAACGAGATGATGCGCGGCATCATGATCGACACCGCGACCCTCGCCCCGCACCAGAGCGAGCCGGCCGACATGCAGGTGATGGTCAAGACCTCCGGCGGCGCCTCCGACACGATGAAGGACCGGCTGGAGAAGGCGCTGGGCAGCAACCCGGCCATCAAGGTCCAGGACAAGAAGGACCTCTCCGACGAGATCGCCCAGATGTTCACGCTGATGCTGAACATGCTCTACGGCCTGCTGGCCATGGCGGTGATCGTGGCCGTGCTCGGTGTCGTCAACACCCTGGCCATGTCGGTCTTCGAGCGCTCCCAGGAGATCGGGATGCTGCGGGCGATCGGCCTGGACCGCCGGGGCATCAAGCGGATGGTCCGGCTGGAGTCGCTGGTGATCTCCCTGTTCGGCGGCGTGCTCGGCATCGGGCTGGGCGTGTTCTTCGGCTGGGCGGCCGGCCAGCTGCTCGGCACGTCGCTGGCGACGTACGAACTGGTCCTGCCGTGGGGCCGGATGGCCGTCTTCCTGCTGCTGGCGGCGGCCGTGGGCGTCCTGGCGGCCCTGTGGCCGGCGCGGCGCGCGGCCCGGCTGAACATGCTCCAGGCGATCAAGGCGGAGTAGATCGCACCGCCGCGGCGACGGGTCCGTCCCACCGGTGCTCCGGTGGGACGGACCCGTACGGCGGCCGGCCCCGGCCCGTTCAGCCGGTCCAGGTGCGGGACCGCAGCGGCATCCCGGAGTCACCCGGCTCCGGGGTCCTCACGGCCAGGACCTGGTTGACGCCGATGCGGTTGCGCTCGAAGGCCAGCGCGGAGGCGGCCATGTACAGGCGCCAGACGCGGGCCCGGCCCGGGCCGGTGAGCCGCACGGCGCGCGCCCAGTGGGCCTCCAGGTTGGCGACCCAGCGGCGCAGGGTGAGGGCGTAGTGCTCGCGGATCGACTCCACGTCGCGCACCTCGAAACCGGCGCGCTCCAGCTGGGTGACGGTGGTGCCGACGGGCGCGAGCTCGCCGTCGGGGAAGACGTAGGCGTCGATGAACTCGTCCACCCGGTAGGCGGACTCGTCTCTCTCCGGGCGCCGGGCGATCTGGTGGTTCAGCAGCCGCCCGCCCGGCTTCAGCAGCGCGTACAGGTCCTGGGCGTACTCCAGGTACCGTTCGGCGCCGACGTGCTCGGCCATGCCGATGGAGGAGATCGCGTCGTAGGGCCCGTCGGCGACGTCCCGGTAGTCCTGGACCCGGATCTCCACCCGGTCGGTGAGCCCCGCGTCGGCGACGCGCTTGCGGGCGTACGCGGCCTGCTCCTGCGACAGGGTGACCCCGACGACGCTCACGCCGTGCTCGCGGGCCGCGTGGATGGCCATGGAGCCCCAGCCACAGCCGACGTCGAGCAGGCGCTGACCGGGCTTCAGGGCGAGCTTGCGGCAGACGAGTTCGAGCTTGTCGCGCTGGGCGTCCTCCAGGGTGCCGCCCTCGGACTCCGGGGCCCGCCAGTAGGCACAGGAGTACACCATGGAGGGCCCGAGGACGAGTTCGTAGAAGTCGTTGCCGACGTCGTAGTGGTGGCTGACGGCCCGCCGGTCGCTGCGCCGGGTGTGCAGATGGCCGCGGACCCGGCGGACCTCCTCGCGGGGCGGCGCGGGCGGCAGCGCCGGTCCGGCGAGCCGCACCAGCCCGCGTACGGCGGACCGGACCGCGGGGTCGCGCAGTGCCTGGCCGAGGCCCCGGGCGTCCTCCCCGCGCTCCCAGATCAGGCCCGAGAGCAGGTCGAGGGCGGTGTACAGGTCCCCCTCGATCTCCAGCTCACCGGCCACCCAGGCGCGGGCCAGGCCCAGTTCGCCCGGCTTCCACAGCAGCCGGCGCAGGGCGCGGCGGTTGCGTACCACCAGCACCGGCGCGCCCGGCGGGCCCGCCTGCGAGCCGTCCCAGGCGCGGATGCGCACCGGAAGCGGCGTTCCCAGCACTTGCTCGACGAGCCCCTTCAGCCGCGGCGCGGCGTCGGCCATGGCGTACACCTCCGTGACGGGCGATCCCGGAATGTTGCGACACCACGTAAACACCTGCGCGGGCGCGGCGCAGTCCCGCATCCGGGTCATGGCCGGGAAAAAAGCAGGTGCAGACGCCACCTTCATCCGGCCGCGCACGGACCGGGACCCGGCCGCGAGACCGGGCGACGGCCACCAGGGCGGGCGGCGGCAGGGCGGGCGACGGCCGATCCCGCGGCGGGAGGCCGCCCGGTGGCGCGGACGCCGAAGGGGCCGCCCGCACCACGGATGGCGGGCGGCCCCTTCGGGCTGTCGAGGGGTGACGTGCCGTCAGCGGGCCGGCGGCACGTCCGGTGACCGTGCGGTCAGGAGGCCTTGGCCTTCTCCTCGGTCTTGGCGGCGACCGGGGCGGGGGCGGGCTTGGCGGCCTCGTAGAACTCCTCGCGCGGGGACTCGATCGCGCCGAGCGAGACGACCTCGCGCTTGAGGAACATGCCGAGCGTCCAGTCGGCGAAGACCCGGATCTTGCGGTTCCAGGTCGGCATCGCCATGCCGTGGTAGCCGCGGTGCATGTACCAGGCGAGACGGCCCTTGAGCTTGATCTTCATCTTGCCCATGACGATCATCGCGACGCCCTTGTGCAGGCCGAGACCCGCCACCGCGCCCTTGTTGGCGTGGCTGTACTCCTTCTGCGGGAAGCCCCGCATGCCGGAGAGGACGTTGTCACCGAGGACCCGGGCCTGGCGCAGCGCGTGCTGGGCGTTGGGCGGGCACCAGGCGTTCGGGTTGCCGTTCTTGCGGCCGACGAGGTCGGGCACCTGGGCGTTGTCGCCCGCGGCCCAGACGTAGTCCATGCCCTTGACCTGGAGCGTCGGCTCGCAGTCGACGTGACCGCGGGGACCCAGCGGAAGGCCGAAGCGGGACAGGGCCGGGTTGGGCTTGACGCCCGCCGTCCACACGATGGTGTTGGAGTCGACCTCGAGGCCGTTCTTCAGCACCACGTGGCCGTCGACGCAGGACTCCATGGAGGTGGACAGGTAGACCTCGACGCCGCGGCCCTCGAGGTGCTCCTTGCCGTACTTGCCGAGCTTCGGGCCGACCTCGGGGAGGATCTTGTCGGCGGCGTCGACGAGGATGAAGCGCATGTCCTCACGGGACACGTTCTTGTAGTACTTGGCCGCGTCGCGGACCATGTCCTCGACCTCGCCGACGGTCTCGGCGCCGGCGAAGCCGCCGCCGATGAAGACGAAGGTGAGCGCCTTGCGGCGGATCTCCTCGTCCGTGGTGGAGTCGGCCTTGTCCAGCTGCTCCAGCACGTGGTTGCGCAGGCCGATGGCCTCCTCGACGCCCTTCATGCCGATGCCCTGCTCGGCGAGGCCGGGGATCGGGAAGGTGCGGGAGACCGCGCCCATGGCGATGACCAGGTAGTCGAAGGGCAGCTCGTACGCCTCGCCGACCAGCGGGGCGATCGTGGCGACCTTGCGGTCCTGGTCGATGGTGGTGACCCGGCCGGTGAGGACCTCCGCCTTGGGAAGCACGCGCCGCAGGGGGACGACGACGTGCCGCGGGGAGATGTTGCCGGCGGCGGCTTCGGGGAGGAAGGGCTGGTAGGTCATGTACGACCGGGGGTCGACGACGGTGACGGTCGCCTCTCCGTAACGCATCTTCTTCAGGATGCGCCGAGCTGCGTACAGGCCTACGTACCCACCGCCTACTACGAGGATCCTGGGACGCTCCGTGGTGCTCATGGCATCGAGTATCCACCCGCTCCCGGGGGGTTCCTCGTGCGCCCCTTCACAAGCTCCGACGGGGGCTGTGTTACACTCCGCCGCCCACGTGACGGAGATCATGGCGCGGGAGGGGAACCACCGTGTAGGGGAGCTCGTTGTCAACGGCGCGTGAGCTGCCCTTCAGGCCCGTCGGGCCATCCGGGCCACCCTCACAACGGCCCCTCCCGGACTGTGCGCGCAGCGCTCTCCTGAACGTGTTCAAAGGGCAGTTGAGCCCCCAAAAGGGTCAACGGAACCGCCCGGGTCGTCCGGCCGGGCCCAATTCCTTGTGAAGAACTTCACGAACTTTCTCGCGGACCGCGGCCGGCCGGCCGCCCCTGCGCCCGGCGCCCGTACTCACGCGTCGCCTGACCAGCCCGGAAGGCTCACCTCCGGAACGGCGCCCGAGCCCGTCACCGCGAGTACTTTTGCCCCTTGTGCCGGGTTCGGCGAGGCTTCGAGGAGTGAGGACGTGCCGCGTCGGCAGCTCGGGAAAGGGATGGCATGAGTCCGCACCGCCGTACGACGGGACTGGTCTCCCACGCCGCGGATCCGGAGAACCTTCCGCTGCCCCACTGGGCGCGGTGGCTGCCCCTGGCGCTGGTGGCGCTCGCCCTCGCCGTCGACCTGCCGACGCCCGGCGCCTTCAGCGGCGACGTCTTCCTGGTCCTCAGCGCGATGAGCGCCGCCTGCGTCCTCGCCCCGCGCCCGGTGGTCCTGACCGCGCTGCTCAACAGCGCGGCCGGTCTGCTCCTGCTGTTCGCCGGGCATCTGGAGTCCGACGGCGGGCACGCCGTCGTCGACTACTTCGCCCTGCTCCTGCTGGCCTGGGCCTCCGTGCCGCTGTGCCTGCTGCGGATGTGGCTGCACCGGCGGCTGCGGGGCGCCCGGCAGATCGCCGAGTCCGCGCAGCGCGCGGTGCTGCCGCCGGTGCGGGCCTGGCTCGGCAGCACCTGGATCGCCGTGCGGTACGAGGCCGCCTCGGACGCGGCCGCCGTGGGCGGCGACCTGTACGCGGCCGAGGAGACCCCGTACGGCGTACGGCTGCTCATCGGCGATGTGCGCGGCAAGGGCCTCGACGCGATCCCCGGCGTGGCCGCCCTGGTGGGCAGCTTCCGCGAGGCGGCGCACCACACCGAGACCCTGTCGATGCTGGCCCGGCACCTCGACGAGGCGGTCACCCGGCACACCCGGGACCTGGCCGCCGTACGGGACCGGGACGGCACCCGGAGCGAGCAGTTCGTCACGGCGGCCATCGCCGAGTTCCCGCCCGGCGGGGGCGAGGTGCGCCTGATCAGCCGGGGCCACTGTCCCGCGTTCCTGGCCGGCGCCGAGGGCACCCGTTCGTGGGAGCCGGCCGACCCCGGGCTTCCGCTGGGGCTCGGCGAGCTGGACCCGGGCCCCTGGACGTACGACTCGCGGCCCTTCGCCCCCGGCGATCTGCTGCTGATGTGCACGGACGGCCTGCTGGAGGCGCGGGACGCCGACGGCGTCTTCTTCACCCCCGAGGAGGGGCTGGGCGGCTGCTGGCGCCAGGGGCCGCCGACCGTGGTGGACACCGTGGCGCGCCTGGTGCACCGGCACGCCGGGGGTGTCCTCGCGGACGATCTGGCGCTGATGGCGGTCACCGTCACGGAGACGCCGTACCGGCCGCCGAGAGCCATGGCTTCCGGAAGTTCCGAAAAGTCCGGCGGTGGCTGCGCCGTACCGCCCGACCCGACGGGCCCGTCGGCCGAGCACTGAGGGAGCCGCCCCGGCCGGGCGGGGCGGCACCGTGGCGGGCGCGGCTTACGCCACCGACCAGGCGATCCCGTCGAGGATGTCGTGCTCGCTCACCACGACCTCCCGCGCTCCGATCCGCTCCATGACGGACAGCAGTACGAGGGCGCCGGCCCCGATCACGTCGACGCGGCCCGGGTGCAGGGACGGGATCGCGGCGCGCTCGGCGTGGCTGGAGCGGAGCAGGTGGCCGGTGATCTCCCGGACCCGGTCGAGGGTGACGCGGGAGTGGTGGATGGCGGTGGAGTCGTACTCCGGGAGCTCCTGGGCGATGGCCGACACCGACGTCACCGAGCCGGCCAGGCCGACCAGCGTGCGGGCCTCGCGCAGCGGGACCGTCCGCTCGGCGAGGTCGAGGGCCGCCTCGATGTCGGCGCGCATGGCGGCGATCTGCTCCTCGGTGGGCGGGTCGGTGACCGCGCCGTCGCGCAGCAGGTGCCGCTCGGTCATGCGGACGCAGCCGACGTCGACGGAGCGGGCCGCGCGGACGTGGTCGTCGCCGACGACGAACTCGGTGGAGCCGCCGCCGATGTCCACCACCAGGAAGGGGCGGTGCAGGTCGGCGCGCCCCGCGAGCTCCTTGGTGGCACCGGTGAAGGAGAACTCGGCCTCCTGGTCGCCGGTGATCACCTCGGGTTCGACGCCGAGGATGTCCAGCACGCCGCGGACGAAGTCGTCGCGGTTGGAGGCGTCGCGGGAGGCGGAGGTGGCCACGAACCGCAGCCGCTCGGCGCCGTGCCCCTTGACGATCTCCGCGTACTCACGGCAGGCGGCGAAGGTCCGCTCCAGCGCCTCGGGGGCGAGCCGGCCGGTGCGGTCGACGCCCTGGCCCAGACGGACGATGGTCATGCGCCGGTCCAGGTCGACGAGTTCGCCGGTGGCCGGATCGGCGTCGGCGACCAGGAGCCGGATGGAGTTCGTACCGCAGTCGACGGCGGCGACACGGGTCACTTCTCGTCCTCCCCACAGGTTCCGGGAGCCGTCACGCACGGTCCCTTGCGCCACCACTGAGGCAGCATCGCGAGCGCCTCGTCGCCGAGCGGGTTGACGCCCGGCCCGGCCGCCAGCGAGTGGGCGACCAGCACGTGCAGGCACTTGACCCGGTCGGGCATGCCGCCCGCGCTCGGGAAGTTCCTCAGCTCCTCGATCTCGTCGCGGCGCCGGATGTAGTCCTCGTGGGCGGCGCGGTAGGCGGCGGCCAGCTCCGGGTCGGTCCCCAGCCGCTCGGTCATCTCCTTCATCACGCCCTCGGCCTCCAGCGTGCCGATGGCCGAGTTGGCGCGCGGGCACGTCAGGTAGTACAGCGTGGGGAAGGGCGTGCCGTCGGGCAGCCGCGGTGCCGTCTCCACGACGTCCGGCTGCCCGCACGGGCAGCGGTGGGCGATGGCGCGCAGTCCGCGCGGCGGCCGCCCGAGCTGCTGCTTGAAGGCCGCTACGTCCGCGTCGGTGGGCTCGGTGCGCGGGGTGGGCGGCGGAGGGGTTTCCATGGCTGTCTTCAGGCTGTCTTTCTGTCCGTGGATACGTGCTGTCCCGGGATACGTGCCGTCCGGGGACGCGTGCTGTCCGGGACGCGTGTGTCCCGGGGACGCGGTCACCGGCCGGCGGCGTCGGCGGTGTCCACCCCGTCCCAGACGTTCCGGTACCAGGGGCGGTCGGCGGCCCCCAGGTCGGTGCGGGACTGCTTGCCCGCGCCGGGGTCGACGACGATGTACCCCGTCTCGCCCGGCATCACGTAGTGCAGCCGCCGCCGAATCTGCTGCTCCGCGTACGCGTCATCCTGCCAGCGCGCCTTTTCGTCGCGCAGGCGTTCGACGCGTTCCTGGGTCTGCTGCTTCTGCCGGCGGAGGTCGGCGATCTCCCCGCGCTGGGCGACGTACTGCCTTATGGGGTAGGCGAGCGCCACGACGAGGGAGCAGACGACCATCGCCAGCAGCGCGGCCCGGCCGGTCAGCCGGGAGCGGCGGGCCTGGCGCTTGGTCTGCGAGCGGTAGACCCGGGCCGCCGTCTGCTCGCCGAGCAGCCGGATCCGGGTCGCGGTGGAGAATCGGTCCCGGTCCTTCACCGCCATGTCCCCGGCCTCCCGTTTCACCGTCCTACGTGCGTACGTCCCCGCACACGGTACGGGACCGGGTACGGGGACGTACGTCCGACGCTTCCTACGAGGCGGTGGCTCAGCCCTTGAAGCGCGGGAAGGCGCTGCGGCCGGCGTACACCGCGGCGTCGTCGAGGATCTCCTCGATGCGCAGCAGCTGGTTGTACTTGGCGACGCGCTCGGAGCGGGCCGGGGCGCCGGTCTTGATCTGGCCGCAGTTGGTGGCGACGGCCAGGTCGGCGATGGTGACGTCCTCGGTCTCGCCGGAGCGGTGGGACATCATGCACTTGTAGCCGTTGCGCTGGGCCAGCTCGACGGCGTCGAGGGTCTCGGTCAGCGAGCCGATCTGGTTGACCTTGACCAGCAGGGCGTTGCCGGCGCCCTCGTCGATGCCGCGCTGGAGGCGCTCGGGGTTGGTGACGAACAGGTCGTCGCCGACGAGCTGGACCTTGTCACCGAGCTTGGCGGTGATGGTCTTCCAGCCCTCCCAGTCCTCCTCGTTCAGCGGGTCCTCGATGGAGACCAGCGGGTAGGCGTCGACCAGCTCCGCGTAGTACTCCGTCATCTCCTCGGCCGTGCGCTCCTTGCCCTCGAAGACGTACACGCCGTCCTTGTAGAACTCGGTGGCGGCCACGTCCAGGGCCAGGGCGACCTGCTCGCCGGGGGTGTAGCCGGCCTCCTTGATGGCCTCGATGATCAGGTCGAGGGCGGCACGGTTGGAGTCCAGGTTCGGGGCGAAGCCGCCCTCGTCGCCGAGGCCGGTGGACAGGCCCTTGTTCTTCAGGACCTTCTTCAGGGTGTGGTAGACCTCGGCGCCCCAGCGCAGGGCCTCGGAGAAGGACTCCGCGCCGATCGGGGCGATCATGAACTCCTGGATGTCCACGTTGGAGTCGGCGTGCGCGCCGCCGTTCAGGATGTTCATCATCGGCACCGGCAGCAGGTGCGCGTTGGGGCCGCCCAGGTAGCGGAAGAGCGGCAGGTCGCTGGCCTCGGAGGCGGCGTGGGCGACGGCGAG
Source organism: Streptomyces sp. NPDC052020 (assembly GCF_040680575.1). Lineage (NCBI taxonomy): Bacteria > Bacillati > Actinomycetota > Actinomycetes > Kitasatosporales > Streptomycetaceae > Streptomyces > Streptomyces sp. NPDC052020. The sequence goes on along the minus strand of NZ_JBFAWY010000024.1, from coordinate 50,643 downwards.
GGAGACACCCAGGATGGCGTTGGCGCCCAGGGAGCCCTTGTTGTCGGTGGCGTCCAGGTCGAACATGGCCTGGTCGATCAGGCGCTGCTCGGTGGCGTCGTAGCCGACCAGCTCCGGGCCGATCTGCTCGATGACGGCCAGGACGGCCTTCTCGACGCCCTTGCCCTGGTAGCGGTTGGTGTCGCCGTCGCGCAGCTCGATGGCCTCGAAGGCGCCGGTCGAGGCGCCGGACGGAACGGCGGCACGACCCGTGCTGCCGTCGTCGAGGCCGACCTCGACCTCGACCGTGGGGTTGCCTCGGGAGTCCAGGATTTCCCGGGCTACGACGACGTCGATGGACGGCACGAGCATCTCCTTCTTGGATGTGACGCGGGTGGGCAGGACCGCGGCGGTTCTGCCAGAGAAACCGTGTGGCTCTGCGGGACGAGCCTAACCGGCTCCGGGCGATCGGCCAGCCGGTCACCCACCCGTTGGGCAGAACCGAGAGTAAATTGTTTCCGAACGGAACAAATATGTCTCCCCGTACGGGCCGGTAACACGGGGTGAAAAAAGCCCGCCCCGGCGCGTACGGGGGATACGCACCGGGGCGGGTGGCCGCGAGGGGGCCGGACGGGCCGGACGCCGCGCCTTACTTCAGGTGCAGCTGCTGGCCCGGGTAGATGAGGTCGGCGTCCTCGACGATGTCCTCGTTCAGCTGGAACAGCTTCTCCCAGCCGCCCTTGACGTCGTGCTTCTCGGCGATGGTGCTGAGGGTGTCGCCCTCGACGACCTTGTACTCGCCGTCGCCCTTCTGGACCTTCTCGCCGGTCGGGGTGGTGACGGTCTTCTGGGAGGCGGCCGGGCGCTCCTCGGAGCGGGAGGCCTTCTGCTCGGTGGAGCGGGTCGTGGTCTCGGGCTGGGCCGCCGACGAGCCGGCCGAGGAGCCCGCGGTGGAGCCCGCGGAGGAACCGGCCGAGCCGCCGGAACCGGTGTCCGAGCCGCTCGACGAGCCGGCCGCCGCGCCGCCACCGGTGTACGCGGCGCCCGACAGGCCCGTGCCGCAGACCGGCCAGGCACCCTTGCCCTGGCCCGCGAGCACCTTCTCGGCGATCGCGATCTGCTGCTCCTTGCTGGCCTGGTCGGCGGTGGCGGCGTACTGCGTGCCGCCGTACGCGGCCCAGGTGGAGGCGGAGAACTGCAGACCGCCGTAGTAGCCGTTGCCGGTGTTGATGGACCAGTTGCCGCCGGACTCGCACTGGGCGACCGCGTCCCACTCGGAGGCGGTGGCGGCGGAGGCGTTGCCGGCCGCCATCAGCGGGGCGGCGACGGCGGCGCCGGTGACACCGGCGAGCGCGAGGGCGCGGGTGGCCTTGGACGGACGACGGTGCTTGCCCTTGCCGGAAAACAGCATGGATCGATCCCCTCACCGACGCCTGCGAGGTGAGCTGTCGGGTTCGGGCCGGTTGAGTTGCCCGGCCGGGTCCCTCGCGGGACTCGGCTCCACCCCTAGCCGCCCCGGCTCAACTGCCCGGCGCGGCGCCTACCTTGGTTCCCCCGCTCCTGCCTGCGGCGCGTGACGCGACGACTGTTCCCGGGCGGCCGCTGGCAGGATTCGGCGTTGCGGCAGCCGGGGCCCGCGATGGCGAGCGATCACGACCGTAGGCAGGGAACCGACGGAATTTCAAAGACGATCAGGGCTTCTGAGACCTATCTCTCACCGCGTTTATAACGGACATCACCCCCGAACCCGGGCGCGAACTCCCGCTACTTTTCGCCCGTTTCGGCCGTGACCGCAAGCTTCTGACCGGGAAGGATGTGGTCCGGGTCGGCGCCGATCGTCTCCTTGTTGCCGGCGTACAGCCCCTGCCAACCGCCGCCGAGGTCGAGGGAGTCGGCGATGGCCCACAGACTGTCGCCGCGGCGGACGGTATAGGAGCCGTCGACGGCCTCGCGCGCGGCCTCCTCGCCGCGCGAGGCGTGCCGCCCGGAGGAGGCACCGCCGCGGCGGTCGGCGGGGTTCTCGTCGGCGCTGGTGCCGCGATGGCGGCCGCCGCCGGACGACCCGGTGTCCGTCAGGCCGGAAATGGCGCCCTCTTGGCCGGAGTTGCCCGATCCGCCGCCTTCGGGGGCGGCCGGAGCCCGGGTGGAGCCGGAGGCGCCACCGGAAGCGGAATCAGCTATTGTGTCCGGCTTCGGCGATTCGTCCCCCGTGTTCGACGGCGCGTCAGAAGGGCCGGAGCGGGGTGGCGTAGAGGATGATTCGGGTGTTCCGGAGGATTCGGAAGATGCGGAGCTTTCGGATTCCGCGGAGCCGGCGGAGGAGTCCGGCGACGCGGACGGATCCGCGGAGGAGGACGAGTCGGAAGACCCCGACGAGCTCGACGAACCGGATGATTCGGGCGAATCGGTGGACTCGGTGGACGTCGTGCCGTCCGGTCCGCCGGACGCGTCCGGGGACGCGGAGGACGCGCCGTCCGCGAGGCCCGTGCCGCCGGCGGCCGACCCGGCACCACCGCTCAGGCCGGCCAGCAGACCGCAGGTCGGCCAGGCGGTGATGCCCTGGGCGGCGAGCACCTTCTCGGCGATTCTTATCTGCTGGGAACGGCTGGCCTGGTCGGCGCTGGACGCGTAGGCGAGTCCGCCGTACTTCTCCCAGTCGTCCTGGGTGAGTTGCAGACCGCCGTAGTAGCCGTTGCCGCTGTTCTCGCTCCAGGCGCCGCCGGTCTCGCACTCGGCGACCCGGTCCCAGGTCGTACCGTCGGCCGCGCTTGCGCCGGAGGCCCCCAGGAGCGGGATCGCGATGGCGGAGCCGGTCACTCCGGCGGCGACCACGAGGGCCGGAGCCTGGCGGGGGCGGCGGTGACGACCGTTCCCGGAGAGCATGCGGAGACCTTTCGCGAGACGACAGGGACCGCGCGGCGGGTGACGCTGGGCGCCGCGCTGATCCGTGAACGTATAGGCATACGATCACTTGTCACAAGTTCATGCCGCGTAGATCACACGAAGATCACAGAGGTGAACGGCTGTCACCTTTTGGTGGCGGCCGGTCGGTTCGCGGGCCGGTCAGGGGGCGGGTGTGAACGTCACGGGCAGCGTGCGCAGGCCCCGCATGATGAGCCCGCCGCGCCAGCGCAGGTCGGCCGGATCTGCCGCCAGACGCAGGTCGGGCAGACGGGTCAGGAGCGTGGCCAGCGCGGTCTGGCCCTCCAGCCGGGCCAGCGGGGCGCCGAGGCAGTAGTGGATGCCGTGGCCGTACCCGAGGTGCTGGTTGTCCCGGCGGGCGAGGTCGAGGGTGTCCGGGTCCGCGAAGCGCTCCGGGTCCCGGTCCGCGGCGGCGAGGACGACGAGGACCGGGTCGCCGGGTGCGATGTCCTGCCCGCCGAGGGTGAGCGGCTCGGTGGCGAACCGCCAGGTGGCCAGCTCCACCGGCCCGTCGTAGCGCAGGAGTTCCTCGACGCCGGTCTCCAGCAGGCCGCGTTCCCCGGCGGCGAGGGACCGCTGGAGGCGGGCGCGCTGCCCGGGGTGGGTGAGCAGGGCGTAGGTGCCGTTGCCGATGAGGTTGACGGTCGTCTCGAAGCCGGCGAACAGGAGGATGAACGCCATCGCCGCGGCCTCGTTCTCGGTGAGGTGCTCGCCGTGGTCGGAGGCGCGGATGAGGCCGGAGATCAGGTCCTCGCCGGGGCCGGGCTCGGGCGGCAGCGCCTCGCGCTTGCGGTGGATGAGGTCGGCGAGGTACCCGCGCATCTTCTTCACCGAGCGGGCGACCCCGCCCCGGGGGCCGCCCTGGTGGCGGATCATCATGCCCGCCCAGTCGCGGAAGTCGTCCTGGTCCTCACGGGGAACGCCGAGCATGTCGCAGATGGCGTAGATGGGCAGCGGGAAGGCGAACTCGTGGATGAGGTCGGCCTCTCCCGCGGGCGCGAACCGGTCGATGAGCCGGTCGGCGAGCTCCTGCACGCGGGGGGCGAACTCGGCGACGCGGCGGGGCGTGAACGCCTTGCTCACCAGGCGGCGCAGCCGGGTGTGGTCCGGCGGGTCGATGTTGAGCAGGTGCGTCATCAGCTCCGCCTTGCGCTCGCCGGGGATGCCGGTCTTGCCCTTGGCGTGCGCGGGCTCGGCGTGGTGCGCCGGGTTCTTGGAGAGGCGGTTGTCGGCGAGCGCCTGCCGGGCGTCGGCGTACCGGGTGACCAGCCATGCCTCCACCCCGCTGGGCAGCGTGGTCCGGTGCACGGGGGCGTGCTCGCGCAGCCAGGCGTAGGCGGGGTAGGGGTCGGCGGCGAACTCCCAGGTGAAGAGGGCGGGGGCGGGCCCGGACGGGGCGGGGGACGGGGTGGTGCGGTGGGGCTGGTCGGTCACCCCCCGACCGTATCGGCGGGGGTGCGGGAGCGCCGGGCGAGGGGTGGGGCGGCGCGTTGGCGACGCGCTCCCACGCCCCCCGGGGGCGTTAGCCGGCCACCCCCTCGGCGGCCCGTACCGCGTCCCGGTACGCGCGGGCCGCGCTGCGCAGGGCCGCCTCGGGGTCCACCCCGGCCGCCTCCGCGCGCACCGCCAGCGCCAGCAGCTCGTAGCCGATGCCCTCCCCCGCCGGGAGCGGCACGTCGAGCCCGGCCGTGCGGACCCGGGACGCCAGCTTCGCCGCGAGGGCCAGACCGGGCTGGCCGAGCGGGATGCCCTCCGTGACGGAGGTGCGCCGCTTCTCGACCGCCTTGGTGCGCAGCCAGTGCTCCTTGACCTCCTCGGGAGTGGTCGCCGTGGCGTCCCCGAAGACGTGCGGATGGCGGTGGATCAGCTTGGCGACGATGCCGGCGGCCACGTCGTCGACGGAGAAGGGGGCCTGCGGATCCTCCTCGGCGATCCGCGCGTGGAAGACGACCTGGAGCAGGACGTCGCCGAGCTCCTCGCGCAACTCCTCGCGGTCGCCGTCCTCGATGGCCTCGACCAGCTCGTACGCCTCCTCGATGGCGTACTTCGCCAGGCCCTCGTGGGTCCGCTCGGACGACCAGGGGCACTCGGCGCGGATGCGGTCCATGACCTGCACGAGGTCGAGCAGGCGGGCGCCCGGCAGGTCGTAGGAGGCGGGCAGCAGCTCCAGCTCGGGCATGCGGACGCGGCCGGATCCGGCGAGCCGGGCCAGGCCGTCGGTGAGGGCCGGCTCGCCCTCGCCGGTGGCCACCACCACGACCGTACGCCCCCCGGCGCAGGCGCCGACCAGGTCCTCGGCGGTGGGGGTCGCCTCGTCGACGGCTATCCCCGCCTCGCGCAGATACGGCAGCTGCGGGTGTGCCCCGTCCGCGCACAGCACGCGGTCGGCCCCGCGCAGAGCCTGCCAGGCGGGCCAGGACAGCAGGCCGGGGGCGACGCGGTGACTGGTGGTGAGCAGAACGATACGGCCGGGGTCGGGGACGGCTGCGGAGCTGGTTGCGTTCACGCTCCGAACGTAACGCACACCGCCGACGGGGCCGCGCGTCGTCCACAGGCGCCCGGGGCCGCACGGGCGCCGGGCGCCTCCGGGTTGTCCACAGGGTGCGCGGGAGGGCCGGCGCGGCGGCCGGGCGGGCCGGCGAGGCCCTCCGCCCGGCCGCCGGCTAGTAGGCCGTCTGCCCGGCGCCCGCCGCGGACACGTCGCGCAGCCATGGCGTCTTCACGTCGGCGCGGCTGCTCTTGTCGGCGTCCCAGGTGCCGTAGCGCGGGTTGAGGTCGATGTCGAGCTTCTTCGACGCCTCGGACAGGGCCTTCCAGAATTCCGGCCGGCTGGTGTCGGTGCCGAGCTTCTCGGCGAGCTTCTGGGCCTCCAGCTGGAGGCGGAGGTTGTCGTCGAGGCGTTCGGGCGCGACGTCGTACTGCTCCAGCCAGGCCGTCTCCAGCGCCTGGGCGCCGCCGACCTGCCGCTCCAGGCCGGTGCGCATCCGCTGGACCTCCTTGCGGCTGACGGTGACGCCCGCGTCCTGCGCGGCGCGGTGCAGCACCCGGTCCAGGACCATGCTCTGGAGGGTGGTGCGGGTGAGGGTGCCGGTCCGGGCGACGGCCTGCGCGTACCGGGCGTCGTCCCGCACGGCGGCGCGCTGCGCGGCACGTACCTCGCCGACCCGGTCCTCCAGCTGGGCGACGGTGATCCGCTGGCCGCCGACGACGGCCGCCGCGCCGGGGCGCGCGTCGTTACCGCAGGCGGTCAGGAGGGGCGCCGCGGCGATCGCGGCGGTAACGAGGAACGCGGTGCGACGGCGGCGGTGCAAGGGGACCTCCCAGGGGGATTGTGCGGCGGTGCACAAGGTCTTGCGGTGATCGATGGTAGGCAGTGGCCAAGCTCTGGCCAACCCATTCGACCAACGATTCACCGGGGCTTGCGGCACCGCCGCGCGCGCCGGCCGGGTGGTCAGCCGCGCACCTGGCCCAGCCACTGCAGCGTGCGGCGGATCTCCACCGCGAGCGGATGCCCGGGACCGTGCAGGTGTTCGATGTCGTGGTGGAGCCGGGCCAGCGTGTCGTGGGCGGCGGCGCGGTCGCCGAGGGCCAGCAGGAGGTGGCCGATGCGGCGGCGGACGTCGTGGGCGAGGTCCGGGTCGCCGGCGGCGACGTACTGGTTCTCGTAGTACGGCAGCAGCGCCCGGTACTCGGCGAGCGCCGCCGCCGGTTCGCCGAGCTGCTCCAGGCACTGGGCGGCGTCGTGGCGGAAGCGCAGGGACTGCGGGTCGGCGTGGCCGGCCTCGGCGGCGCGTTCGTCGGCGAGGCGGCGCAGCTCGGGCAGCGCGCGCCGGTACTGGCCGTCGTCCATGAGGGTGGCCGCGTACTGCTTGCGCAGGGTCCGGACCACGGGTGAGTGCTCGCCGTGCTGTTCGGCGGCGGCGGGCAGGATCGCGCCGAGGATGTCGACGGCCTGGGTGATGCGGCCCTCGCCGAGCAGGCGCTTGACCTCGTCGACGGCCCGGACGACGTCCGGTTTCCCGGCCCGCTCGGTGACCGGCGGCACCGGGGCGGGCTGCGGGGCGGGGGTGCGGGCGCGGTCCGGCCAGGGGGCGTGCGGGCGCAGGAAGGGGCGGGTCGGGTCGAGGGGCGCTCCGGCGGGGGTCCCGCGCGCGGGCAGGAGCGGCTCCAGGTGCTCGTACACCTCCTGCGCGGAGGCCGGGCGGTGCTGCGGGTCCTTGGCGAGCAGGCGCAGGACGAGTCTCTCCAGTGCCTCGGGCACCTCCGGGCGGACGCGGCGCACGGGCAGCGGCGGCTCGTACAGGTGCCGGTGCAGCACGCCGAGCGCCGTCGAGCCCGCGAACGGCACGTCGCCGCTGAGCAGTTCGTGCAGCAGGACACCGAGCGCGTAGAGATCGGTGTACGGGCCGACCGCGCCGCCCATCGCCTGCTCGGGGGCCATGTAGGCGGGCGACCCGATGGGCGTGCCGGTGTGGGTGAGACGGGTGGTGTCCGCGTCCATCACCGAGGCGACGCCGAGGTCGAGGACGGTCACCGTGCCGTCCTGTCGCACCATCACGTTGCGCGGCTTCAGGTCGCGGTGGACGATCGGCACGGCGTGCACGGCGCTCAGCACGGCGCACAGCTGCGCCGCGACCGCGACCGCCCACGGCCAGGGGTAGGGGTCGTGCTCGGCGAGGTGGTCGGAGAGGTCGGCGCCGTCGACGTACTGCATGACGAGGAACAGCTCCTCGCCCTCGCTGCCCGCGTCGTGCACCGTGACCAGGCCGGGGTGGTCGACCTGCGCGGTGACCCGGCACTCGCGCGCGAAGCGGCGGCGCAGTTCGTCCGCCTCCTGGCCGGCCACCCGGTCGGGGCGCAGCAGCTTCACCGCCACGCGCCGGTCCAGGCGCTGGTCGTACGCGGTCCAGACCTGGCCCATGCCGCCCTGCCCGATGAGCGTCGCCAGTTCGTACCGCCCGGCGACGATCCGTCCCGCCGCCACGGTCACCGTCCGCCCTCGTGGCCGCCGTCCTGCCGGCGCAGGTAGTCGCTGAGTTCGTCGAGCTCGGCGCGCACCTGGTCGATGCGGGCCGGCGCGGGACGCCGGGGCGGCGGGGCGGGGACGGGGGCGGAGGCGGGGGGCGGGGGCACGGCCGGGGCGTGCGGGGCGGGGGCGGGTATGGGGTGGCCGGGCATCGGGGCCAAAGGCGCGGCGGGGTACGGGGCCGGCGGCTGCGGGTAGCCGTACGACGGTGCGGGCGCCGGTGCCGGGTGCGGGGCGAAGCCGCCGTACCGGAGCTGGTGGAAGTGGCGCACGTCCGCGGAGAGGTAGTAGGCGATCACGACGACCAGCGTGCCGAGCAGCAGGCCGAGTCCGGTCCAGCCGCCGGCGGTGTGGATCTCGTCGCCGGGCTCGCTGCCCAGCAGGACGACGCTGACGATGTCGACCGCCAGCACGGCCGCGAACAGGCCCCAGTCGAGCGGCTTGCGGGTCACGATCGCCAGCCGCAGCGGCATCGTCCAGGTGAGGAAGCCGAGGCTGAGGATCGAGAGGGTCACGAACAGCACGCGCAGGAAGACCAGCCACCCCGTCGGGGGCGGCTGCTTCACCGGCTGCGTGTAGCCGTGGCCGTGCATGGCTGCTCCTGATGCCTGTGAGGGGGCGTGCGGGCGCGTCCGGTGCCGACGGCACCGGACGGTCGTGCGAGGTCGCTTCGAGCGTATAGGCCGACACGGACAACCGGTCCCGGGTTGTACCGAACCGTTGTCGCGCTGGTCACGCCGCACCCGCCCGCAGGGGTTAACGGTCCGTCAGCCGGGCGCCACCGTACCGTCCGTGAGGCCGTCGTACATGCCCCGCACGAGCTGTTCGCCGAGGCGCCCCGCGTGCTTGAGCGCCCGTTCGAACTCGTCCAGGGCGCGGAACCGGGCGCCGTAGCGGCGCTGTTCGGCGAGCGGGAGCCGGGGCAGCTGGAGGCGGCGCACGTCCAGGCGGGTGGCGGTGGACGCGTAGCTGCTGGCCTGGCGGGTGTTGGCGGTGCCGCGCAGGAAGCCGGCGAGGAACCAGGGGTCGAGGGCGGCGGGGTCGGGGCGCAGCAGGACGAGGTTGCGGCCCAGCGCGGCGCCGCTCGCCGCCTCGTCGATCACGCGTGCCACCGCGCCGCCGCCGAGCACCGGCAGGACGACGTCACCGGGCTGGGTCAGCACCGCCTCCTCGTCGCTCTCGGGCAACGTTCCGGAGGGACCCGTTCCGGCGAGGACGTCGTGGTCGGTGAGGACCGGCACGCGCGCGTGGCCGCCGTTTCCGCCGGTGCGCAGCACCAGGGCGCCGCCGCGGGCGAGTTCGCCGACGGTGGTCAGCGGCCAGCGGGGCGCGGACGGGGCGGCGTCAGCGGGCGGCGGGGTCAGCTCGGCGGTCAGGCGCAGGGTCTCGCCGAGGCGGTCGCGCACGCCGGCGAGCTGCTCGGCGCCGCCGGCCGCCGCCGGGGGCGGCAGATGGCGGGCGGGGGCCAGGTCGACGTCGTCGTCGAGCAGGTCGATCACGGGCAGGGAGCGGGCCAGGCCCGGCCGTTCGTCCAGGCGGCCGGCCCGGTCGTAGGCCCGCCAGGCGCCGAGCACCGCCTCCCGCACGCCCGGCCAGTCCGGGCCGCCGCGGCCCTCGCCGGCGAACCGGCCCGCGTCGGCGAGCAGCACCTCCGGGTGGGCGGCGGCCCTGCCGGGCCGGCGCAGCACCCACAGGTGGAGGGGGATGTTGTACGGCGGTGCCGCGCCGGCCGGCAGGGCGACGACGGCGCGCAGCGCGCCCCGGCGCAGCAGGTCGGCGCGGATACGGCGGCCGGAGCGGCGGGAGGCGGCGGCGGGGGGCATGAGCACGACCGCCGTGCCGCCGTCCGCGAGGCGGGCGAGCGCGTGCTGCACCCAGGCCAGCTCGGACTCCGTGCGGGCCGGGAAGCCGTACTCCCAGCGGGGGTCGTAGGCGAGTTCGTCGTGTCCCCAGTTGCGCTCGTTGAAGGGCGGGTGGCACAGGACGGCGTCGGCGCGCAGGTGCGGGTGGGCGTCGGCGCGCAGGGTGTCGCCGGCGGCGGCGCGGACGGCGGCGCGGGTGTGCAGGGCGAGCCGGAGGGCGGTGAGCGCGGCGAGTTCGGGGGCGCCGTCCTGGGCGTACAGCTCCTGGCCGGCCTGTTCGGGGCCGGCGGCGGCCGCGCACAGCAGGGCGCCGGCTCCGCACGCGGGGTCGAGGACGGTGCGGGCGGGGCCGGCGAGACGGGCCATGAGGTCGGCGAGAGCGGCCGGGGTGAGCGTGTACTGCCGGGGATTGGCGTCCAGGTGCCGCCCCAGCAGGAACTCGAACGTCTGCCGGGCACCCAGCTCGGCGGCCAGTTCGGCGGTGCCGCGCAGGAGGGGGGCGGAGGGGAGGAGTTCGGGGCCCGTGGGGACGGGGAGGGCGGGGGCGGAGGGAGCGGCCCCGGCGGAGCCGGAGGGACCGGGGCGGCCGGAGGCGGGGAGGGCGAGGCCCGCGGGGGCGGAGGGTGCGGCCGGGCTGTGAACCGTGGCGGCCGTGTCTTCGGTCCGCCCGTCGTTCACAGGGGCGGCGCCGGTCGCCGCATGACGTGGTGCCGTTCCGAAGCGCGGTGTGAACACCTGCTCCAGCGCACCCGGCAGCATCGCCGCGAGCCGCTCGTCGGAGCCCGCGCTCACCTCCAGCCAGACGGTGGGGCGGTCGTGGATCAGCAGCAGGGCGCACCCGGCGTGCGTGAGCGCGGTGACCGGCCCCGCGGGATGGCCCGCCAGGTGCTGCCAGAGGCGTTCGCGCAGCGGGACCTCGGCGAGCTTGCCGTGCCCGCGCAGCCATGCCTCCACGTCGGCCAGGGCGAAGGACGGGCTGGTCTCGGTGCCGCCGACCGGTTTGGGGAAGTCGGCGTGGCGGCGGCGCCAGTTGCTCACGGCCGCGCGGCCGACGCCGGCGAGCCGGGCGATCCCCGCCGCGGTCACTTCCGTCGCGTTGTCCTGCATCCGCCCCACTTCTTCCTCGTCCCCGCGCCCGTGCCGTGCCCGCGTGCCCGCTCATGCCCGTTCACGTGGCCGTTCCCCTGCCCCCGTGCACCGTGGCGTCGAGCATACCGGCGCACAAGTAAGCCAGGCGTTTACACGTGTGCGCGCGACGACTCCTGTGAACCGTGTTGACTCGATTCACAGGCTCTGTTCTTATTGACGCAGCGAACGATCAACCGCCGGTCGGCGGCGGTTTCCGCATCGGGAGGGGACGCAGGCATGGGCATGAAGGGCAAGGTCGCGCTGGGCGCCGTCGTGGGGATCGTCGTCATCGGCGCCGTGTCGGCGAACGCGGGCGGCGGAGACGGCGGCGGCTCGGACAGCGGCAAGGGCACGTCGGCCTCCGCGCAGGGGAAGACGGGCGGCGAGAAGGACGCGGACCAGGCGGCCGACGAGAAGAAGGCCGCCTTCGAGGGGAACGGCGACTTCCAGGTCGGCACGGACGTCAAGCCGGGCACCTATCGCACCACCGGCAACACCGACGGGATGTGCTACTGGGAGCGGGCCAAGGACGCCTCCGGCGAGCTGGACTCCCTGCTGGCCAACGACAACGTCAGCGGGACCGGTTACGTCACGGTCAAGCCCACCGACAAGATCTTCAAGTCGAGCGGCTGCGGCGACTGGGAGGCCGTCGACCCGCAGGCGAAGGGCACCCCCGCCGCGACGATGGCCGGGGACGGCGGCATGTTCCGGATCGGCGCCGACATCGCGCCGGGCACCTACAAGTCCACGGGCAACACCGACGACTCCTGCTACTGGGAGCGCGCCAAGGACGCCGGCCACTCGATCGACTCGATCATCGCGAACGACAACGTCTCCGGTACGGCGGTCGTCAGGATCAGTCCCTCGGACGCGTACTTCAAGACGACCGGCTGCCAGGACTGGAAGAAGACCGGCTGACCGCCCCGGCCCGGCATGGGCGGGCGGGGAGGCCCGGAGGGCCGGGGAGGGCCGGGACTACAGGGTGTGCCGCATCCACACGTTGGGTTCGACGTAGACGGCGTACCCGTGGTCGGGTTCGCAGCGCACCGGCACCAGCGCGCCGGGCACCTCGACCTCCCCGGGGGCATCGAAAGGCAGCCCGGTCCACTCGCGCCACTGCTCCAGCGAGCCGGACACGGTCATGGACGCCGGAGCGATGGAGTCGACGGTGGCACCGGCCCGGGCGTGGACGCGCAGCCAGGGGTCATGGGGCAGCCCGTCGGGACGGACGCGGCGCACGTACTCGTGCATCGGCGTCCGGGGTTCGAGGTGCTTGGCGCTGGGCCGGACCGGGGCGACGACCTCCCGGAAGCCGAGGGCGCGGGCGTTGTCCCGCAGGGCGGCGACGAGGAGGGCGGACAGACCGCGGCCCTGGACGCGCGGCGCCACGGTGACCGACACGGCGCTGACGGTGTCCGGGCGCACGCCGCGGCGCAGGTCGCCGAAGGCCCAGTCGAGCACCTCGTCCCAGCCGCGGGCGGGCAGTGAGCCGCGGCCTTCGGCACCGAGGGCGAAGGGCACGCTGTGGGCGTGGGCGACGACCTCTCCCCGCTCATCCTCGGCGAAGAGCACGTATTCGGGCAGTTCGGCGGAGATCCGCGGGTAGTGCGCGCTGCCCATCAGGTCCTCGATCACGAACTGCGGCCAGTCGTCGGCCATGGTGAGGATCCGCTCACGCATGCCGGGCCGTTCGGCGAGGGTCGATATCTTCGGCTTCATACAGCCACCCTAGGCAGCGGGACCCGGCGGCCGAACCGCCCGACCACGGGCCCGGCTCCCCGGCGTACCGCTGCCGCCCGGACCCGGCTGAGGCTCCCCCGGCGCACGGTCCCGCCCCGGTACCCCCTGCCGTCCCGGTGGTGCCCGGGCCCGGCGCCGGGACGTGCCGGCGGGTTCAGTCCGCGTGGAACCGCTCGGGGGCCCGGGTCGGGTTGCCGCCCTCGGGGAGCGGCTGGTCCGGGCAGCGGGCGAGCACTCTCTTCATCGCGGCCTTCTCGGCGGCGGTGACCCACAGCCCGTACTTCTTCTTCACGGCGACCTGGGCGGCGACGTACGGGCAGCGGTACGCCTTGTCGGGCGGCAGCCAGGTCGCGGTGTCGCCGTCCCCCTTGGCGCGGTTGGCGCCCGCGTCGACGGCGAGCAGGTTGAGCGGGTCGTTGGCCAGGGCGACCCGCTGGGCGGCGTCCCACCGCTGGGCGCCCTTCTGCCACGCGTCGGACAGGGCGACGACGTGGTCGATGTCCACCCGGCTGCGCCCTCGGATGAAGGCGATCCGGCGGCCGGTGTACGGGTCGGGCTCCAGCACCCCGGAGGCCACCTTGCAGCGGCCGTCGCCGAACTTCACGTCCTCCAGATCGCGTCGGAGGATGTCGTCACGGGTGTCGCACCGGTTGGCGTCGGTGTCGGCCCACGGCGTGCCGAACTTGTCGCGGTCGTACCCCGTCCTGGGCGCGCGTCCCTTCACGGTCAGCGAGTCGACGGCCGCGAGGGCCGTTCCCGTCCGCGCGGTGCTCTCCGGCCCGCCGCCCCCGGTGGTCCCCTCGGTGCAACCGGCCACCGTGAGCAGCGCCACCGCCACGGCGGTCACCGCCCCACCCCTCCTCCGACACCTCACGGTGCGCCCTCCCTCGCCTGCCCGCTGATCCACTGTCTCCGGCCCTGCCGCCTGCCGCAACGGTAGCCGCCGGGAGGTCCAGACCACATCGGAAGAAATCCGGCATTCCTCCACCATTCGGCGTATCGTCGGTGGAGGACCACCTCCGGAAGGAGTCGCGCATGGGCATCTTCGACAAGCTGAAGAACAAGGTGTCGCCGGACAAGGCCAAGGGCATGTCCGACGCTGCGGAGAAGCAGGTCAACGAGAGGACCGGCCACAAGTACGAGGACCAGGTCGACACCGCTCAGCAGAAGATAGAGGGACGGTTCGGTGATCGCGACCGGCCCGAGCGGCCGTAGGGCCTCAGACCCAGCAGGTCACGCACCACACGCAACACACCAAGCACCGAAGCACCGAATCCGCCCGCGCGACGATCGCGCGGGCGGATTCGGTGTTTCACGTGGAACCAGGACCGCGCCTACACGTCCAGCACCGACGTCAGGAACTCGCCCACCCACGCGAGCAGTTCCCGCCCGACCAGCGGCTTGCCGCCGACCTTCGCGGTCTTCGGACGCGGTACGAGGACCTGATGCGCCGTCGGCTTGAGGACGCTGCCCGGGTACAGCCGCTTGAGCCGCAGCTCCTGCGACTCGCGCAACTCCACCGGCGCGAACCGGATGTTGGTGCCCTGGAGCACGACCTCGCCCACGCCGCAGGCGCGCGCCAGCATGCGCAGGCCCGCCACCAGCAGCAGGTTCTCCACCGGCTCCGGCAGCTTGCCGTAGCGGTCGGCCAGTTCCTCCCGTACGGCCTTGATGTCCTCCTCGGTGTTGGCGGAGGCGATGGCCCGGTACGCCTGGAGCCGCAGCCGCTCGCCGGGGGCGTAGTCGTGCGGGACGTGCGCGTCGACGGGCAGCTCGATCTTGACCTCCAGCGGCTGCTCCTCCTCGGCCTCACCCGTCTCCAGCTGCCGCCGGTAGTCCGCGACCGCCTCGCCGACCATCCGCACGTACAGGTCGAAGCCGACCCCCGCGATGTGGCCGGACTGCTCGCCGCCGAGCAGGTTGCCCGCGCCGCGGATCTCCAGGTCCTTCATCGCCACGTACATGCCCGCGCCCATCTCGGTGTGCTGGGCGATGGTGGCGAGCCGCTCGTGCGCGGTCTCGGTCAGCGGCTTCTCCGGCGGGTAGAGGAAGTAGGCGTAACCGCGCTCGCGGCCACGGCCGACCCGGCCGCGCAGCTGGTGCAGCTGGGAGAGGCCGAAGGTGTCGCCGCGCTCCACGATCAGGGTGTTGGCGTTGGAGATGTCGATGCCGGACTCCACGATGGTCGTCGAGACCAGCACGTCGAACTTCTTCTCCCAGAAGTCGACGACGACCTGTTCCAGGGCCTGCTCCGACATCTGGCCGTGGGCGGTGGCGATGCGGGCCTCGGGGACGATGTCCCGCAGGCGGGCGGCGGCGCGGTCGATGGACTCCACCCGGTTGTGGATGTAGAAGACCTGGCCCTCGCGCAGCAGCTCACGGCGGATCGCCGCGCCGATCTGCTTCTCCTCGTACGGCCCGACGAAGGTGAGCACCGGGTGCCGCTCCTCCGGCGGGGTGGTGATCGTCGACATCTCGCGGATGCCGGTGACCGCCATCTCCAGCGTGCGGGGAATGGGAGTGGCGGACATGGTGAGCACGTCGACGTTGGCACGGAGCTTCTTCAGCTGCTCCTTGTGCTCCACGCCGAAGCGCTGCTCCTCGTCGACGATGACCAGGCCGAGGTCCTTGAACTTGGTCTCCGAGGAGAACAGGCGGTGGGTGCCGATGACGACGTCCACCGAGCCGTCGCGCAGCCCTTCCAGGACGGCCTTGGCCTCGGTGTCGGTCTGGAAGCGGGACAGCGCCCTGACGTTCACCGGGAACTGGGCGTAGCGCTCGGAGAACGTCCCGTAGTGCTGCTGCACCAGGAGGGTGGTGGGCACCAGGACGGCCACCTGCTTGCCGTCCTGCACGGCCTTGAAGGCGGCCCGCACCGCGATCTCGGTCTTGCCGTAGCCGACGTCACCGCAGATCAGGCGGTCCATCGGGACCGTCTTCTCCATGTCCTCCTTGACCTCGGCGATGGTGGTGAGCTGGTCGGGCGTCTCCGCGTAGGGGAAGGCGTCCTCCAGCTCCCGCTGCCAGGGGGTGTCCGGCGCGAAGGAGTGGCCGGGGGCGGCCATGCGGGCGCTGTACAGCTTGATCAGGTCGGCGGCGATCTCCTTGACGGCCTTCTTGGCCCGCGCCTTGGTCTTGGTCCAGTCGGCGCCGCCCAGGCGGTGGAGGGTGGGCGCCTCGCCGCCGACGTACTTGGTGATCTGCTCCAGCTGGTCGGTGGGGATGTAGAGGCGGTCGCCGGGCTGGCCGCGCTTGGCGGGGGCGTACTCCACGACCAGGTACTCGCGGGTGGCGCCCTGCACGGTCCGCTGCACCATCTCGATGTAGCGGCCCACGCCGTGCTGCTCGTGGACGATGTAGTCGCCCGGCTCCAGGGTGAGCGGGTCGATGGTCTTGCGGCGCCGGGCGGGCATCCGGGTGCCGTCGCGGCCGGCGGTCTTCTGGCCGGTCAGGTCGGTCTCGGTCAGGACGGCCAGCTTGAGCACGGGGTCGACGAAGCCGTGGTCGATGCAGCCGCAGGCCACGTGCACGAGGGAGGGGCTCACCTCGCCGAGGTCCGCGTCCAGGCGGGCCGCGATGCCCTCGCCGCCGAGCACCTCGACCGTGCGGGCGGCGGGGCCGTGGCCCTCGGTGACGAAGACCGTGCGCCAGCCGTCGGCGAGCCAGCCCTTGGTGTCGGCGAGCGCCTTGGCGGTGTCGCCCCGGTAGGTGTCGGGGGCGTGCATCCCCAGCTTCAGGGTGTCGGTGCCGAGTTCCTCGTCGGCGGCGAACGGCGACACCGACCACCACATCATGTCCAGCTCGCGGGCCCGCTCCCGTACGTCGGCGATGGACCACAGGGAGGCCGCGCCGACGTCGATGGGCGCCTCGCCGCCTCCGGCGGTGGCCGCCCAGGACGCCTGGAGGAACTCCTGGCTGGTCGCCACCAGGTCGGCGGCCCGGGTCCGGACCCGCTCGGGGTCGCAGACGACGGCCATGGCGCCCTTGGGCAGCACGTCGAGCAGCAGTTCCATGTCGTCGACCAGGACCGGCGCGAGGGACTCCATGCCCTCCACCGCGATCCCCTCGGCGATCTTGCCGAGCAGTTCTCCCAGCTCCGGGTGGTCTTCCGCCAGGGCCCGGGCCCGCTCCCGCACCTCGTCGGTGAGCAGCAGCTCGCGGCAGGGCGGCGCCCACAGCCCGTGCTCGGCGACCTCCAGGGAGCGCTGGTCGGCGACCTTGAAGTAGCGGATCTCCTCGACGTCGTCGCCCCAGAACTCGATGCGCAGGGGGTGCTCCTCGGTGGGCGGGAACACGTCGAGGATGCCGCCTCGTACGGCGAACTCGCCGCGCTTCTCCACCAGCTCCACGCGCGCGTACGCGGCGGCGGCCAGGGCTTCGACGACCTCGTTCAGGTCGGCGCTCTGCCCGGTGCGCAGCGCCACCGGCTCCAGGTCACCCAGGCCCTTGACCTGCGGCTGGAGCACGGACCGCACGGGGGCGACGACGACGGAGACCGGGCCGGTCTCGGGGTCGTCGGGGCGGGGGTGGGCGAGCCGGCGCAAGACGGCCAGGCGGCGGCCGACGGTGTCGCTGCGGGGGCTGAGCCGCTCGTGCGGGAGGGTCTCCCAGGAGGGGTACTCCGCCACGCCCTCGGGCGGCAGCAGCGAGCGCAGGGCGGCGGCGAGGTCCTCCGCCTCCCGGCCGGTCGCCGTCACGGCGAGCACCGGGCGGCCCGTCTCGCGGGCGAGGGCGGCGACCGCGAAGGGGCGGGCCGCCGGGGGGCCGACCAGATCGACGTGCGGGCGGCTGCCGTCGGCGGCCGCCGTGATCGCTTCCGCGAGGGCGGCGTCCTTGACGACGGCGTCGAGCAGACCGTGCAGGCTCATGGAGGGGCGCTTTCCGTCCGGGGGGTGGACAACACGACGGGCCCGACACGCGCCGCGGGCCGGGGGTGTCCAGCGTACGACTCCGCACCGGCGTGCGCCGGGCCTGTGGACAACGCCACCCCGGTCCACCCGGGGGCCGGGGTGGCGCCGGGACGTTCCGACGCGCCGTCCCGACCGGCCCCGGCCACCGGTCCGCGCCCCGGTCCCGTTGGCCGCCGGGGCCGCCGGGAGCCGAGCCGCTTCGGCGCCGGCCCTGCCGCCGCCCCGGAACGGCCCGGTGCCGAGAAGCCCCCCGTGGCTTCTCGGCACCGGTCTGTCCCCGCCCGCGCCGGTCACTCCGTCGCGATCGCGTTCAGCACGTTCATCCGGCCCGCCCGGAAGGCCGGGATCAGTGCCGCGAACAGGCCCACGAACGCCGATCCGACGAACACGCCGATGATGGTCGGCCAGGGGATGTCGAGGACGTTCAGGCCCTCCAGGGCGAGCAGCTTCTGCGCGGTGGTGCCCCAGCCCAGGCCCAGCCCCAGACCCAGCAGGGCACCGAAGAGGGCGATCACCACGGACTCCAGGCGGATCATGCGGCGCAGCTGGCGGCGGGAGAGTCCGATCGCCCGCATCAGGCCGATCTCACGGGTCCGCTCCACCACCGACAGGGCCAGGGTGTTCACCACGCCCAGGACCGCCACGATGATCGCCAGGGCGAGCAGGCCGTAGACCAGGTTCAGCAACTGGCCGATCTGGTCCTTCAGCTCCTGCTTGTAGTCGGTCTGGTCCCGGACCTGGTACTGCGGGTACGGGTCGAGCGCCTTCTTCAGCGCCGCGTACGCCTGCTCCTCCTGGCCCTCCCGGGCCGTGGCGAACATGATCGTGTTCGACGGGACCTTGTCGGCCGGGAGGTACTTCCGCATCGTCGCGATGCTGATGTAACGGGCGCCCTGGTCGATGGCGGTGTCGTCGTCGGTGATGGCGGCGACCTTCAGCTTCGCCGTCGCACCGCCCTTGAACGCGACGGTGACGGTGTCGCCGACGCGCACGCCGTGCTTCTCGGCGTAGTCCGAGCCGACCGACATCGCGTCCGTGCCGTAGGCGTCCGCCAGGGAGCCGGCGGTCGTCGGGCGCCGCAGGTCCTGGGCGTAGGTCGGGTCGGCGGCCGTGATGCCGCTGTCGTCCTTCGCCCCGTCGGGGGCGGTCAGCGTGGCGTCGAGGGTCTTGTACCGGGTGACGTGCTCCAGGCCCGGGGTGTCCTTCATCGCCCGCTCGGCCTGCGGGACGATCCGCTGGCCGCCCTGGACGATGAAGTCGGCGCCGACCGACTTGTCCAGCTCGCCGGTGGCCGAGGCGACCATGGAGGAGCCGACCACCGACAGGCAGGCCACCAGCGCCAGGCCGATCATCAGGGCCGCGCCGGTGGCGCCGGTGCGGCGGGGGTTGCGCAGGGCGTTGCGCTCGGCCATGCGGCCCACCGGCCCGAAGGCCCGCAGCAGCACCGCGCTGATCACCCGCACGACCCCGCCCGCCAGCAGCGGGCCGACGACGACGAAGCCGATCAGGGACAGCACCACGCCCGCGCCCAGCAGCAGCGCGCCGTCCCCGGCCTTCTCGGCCGTGCCCGCCGTGTACAGGGCCAGGGCGCCCGCCCCGGTGAGGATCAGGCCGGCGGCGGCGCGGATCCGGCCGGCCTTGCCGTCGGCCGGGGTACCGGCGTCGCGCAGGGCGGCCATCGGGGAGACCTTCCCGGCGCGGCGGGCCGGCAGATAGGCGGCCAGGACGGTGACCACGACGCCCAGGAGCACGCCGGCCACCGGGGTGGTCGCCTTCACGGTGAGGTCGTCGGTGGACAGGTTCATGCCCGCGGCCGTCATCACCCGCATCAGGCCGATGGCGATACCGACCCCGGCCGCGACGCCGAGGACCGAGCCCACGATGCCGAGGAACAGCGCCTCGACCAGCACCGAGCGGTTGACCTGGCGGCGGGAGGAGCCGATCGCCCGCATCAGGCCGATCTCGCGGGTGCGCTGGGCGACCAGCATCGAGAAGGTGTTGATGATCAGGAAGATGCCGACGAGGAACGCGATCCCGGCGAAGCCGAGCATGGCGTACTTGATGACGTCCAGGAACTCGCCGACGTCCTTGCGGTTCTCGTCAGCGGTCTCCGCGGCCGTCTGGATCTTGTAGGTGCCGTCCAGGGCCCGCGTGACGTTCCCCTTGAGCTCCGCGTCCGAGACACCGGCCGCGGCGGTGACGAGGAGGTGGGTGAACCGCCCGGTGCCGCCGAGCAGTTCGCGCTGGGCGGTGGCCGTGTCGAAG
The DNA here is from genome assembly GCF_040680575.1 of Streptomyces sp. NPDC052020. NCBI lineage: Bacteria > Bacillati > Actinomycetota > Actinomycetes > Kitasatosporales > Streptomycetaceae > Streptomyces > Streptomyces sp. NPDC052020. The sequence continues at coordinate 30,811 of NZ_JBFAWY010000024.1, read as the reverse complement.
TAGACGATGGCCGCGCCGGGGTTGGTCACCTTGAAGGCGGCGATACCGACGATCCGCGCCTTGATGTCGCCGGTCTGCGCGATGGCGCGCAGTTCGTCACCGAGCTTCAGGCCGTGCTTGTCGGCGGTGTCGGCGTCGACCATCACCTCGGTCGGGCCGCGCGGGGCGTGCCCGGAGGTGATCTCCATCGACTTCAGTTCGTTCTTCGTCCAGTTGCCGGCGATCGTCGGAGCGCCGCTGCTCGCGCCCACGTTGTCGTTGCCGCTGTCGACGACGGTCACGTTCGTCGACGTGACGCCGCCCTCCGCGGACTCGACGCCCTCGGCGGACCGGGCCTTCTCCAGCAGGGAGGCGGGAAGGGACTGCGGGACACCGCTCTGCGGTGTCTCCGCGCTCTTGGCGTCCTTCGGGGCGACGGTGACGTCGGAGGCGGTGACGGCGAAGAGCTTGTCGAACGTCGTGTTCATGGTGTCGGTGAACACCAGCGTGCCGCTGACGAACGCCACCGACAGCAGCACCGCCACCACCGACAGCGCCATACGGCCCTTGTGCGCGAAGAAGTTGCGCAGCGAGGTCTTCAGCACGGTCATGACGTCCGCCCCCGGGCGTCGAAGTCCTTCATGCGGTCCAGGACCTGCTCGGCGGTGGGCTGGTGCATCTCGTCGACGATGCGGCCGTCGGCGAGATACAGCACCCGGTCCGCGTAGGAGGCGGCCACCGGGTCGTGGGTGACCATCACGATGGTCTGGCCCAGTTCGTCGACCGACCGGCGCAGGAAGCCCAGCACCTCGGCGCCGGCGCGGGAGTCGAGGTTGCCGGTGGGCTCGTCCCCGAAGATGATCTCGGGCCGGGCGGCGAGCGCCCGCGCCACGGCGACGCGCTGCTGCTGACCGCCGGACAGCTGGGTCGGCCGGTGCTTGAGCCGCCCGGCGAGCCCCACGGTGTCCACGACCCGCGCGAGCCACTCCCGGTCCGGCTTGCGGCCCGCTATGTCCATGGGCAGCGTGATGTTCTCGATCGCGTTCAGGGTCGGCAGCAGGTTGAACGCCTGGAAGATGAACCCGATCCGGTCCCGGCGCAGCCGGGTGAGCTTCTTGTCCTTCAGGCCGGTGATCTCGGTCTCGTCCAGGTGTATCCGCCCGCTGGTGACGGTGTCGAGGCCGGCCAGGCAGTGCATCAGCGTGGACTTGCCGGACCCCGAGGGGCCCATGATCGCGGTGAACTGGCCGCGGGCGATGTCCACGTCCACGTGGTCGAGGGCGACGACCCGGGTCTCCCCGGACCCGTACGCCTTCACGACCTGCCGCGCCCGCGCGGCAACGGCCGTACGCCCTCCAGTGCTCCCGTGCCTGGGAATGGTTACGGCCGTTGTCATGGCAAGTCTCCTATATCGGATATGAATGGCGCGTCGTGTGACGCGCGCCCGCGAACGAATCGGGTACGGTCCCGCCGGCCGGCCGCCGGCCGGTTCTCCCGGCTGGCGGATGGCCGGTTCCGTGAAGCGGTTGCCGACGTGGTCCCGCCGGCCGGTCCTGTCAAAGCGGTCGCCACTGCTGCCCGAACCGGTCTCACGCCGGGCCCCGAGAGCCGGCCCGGTGCAGCGGCCGTCCCGCGAAGTGGCCCCGCGAAGTGGTTCGTCGATGAGTCTGCCGCCCGAACGCGGCCCGGCGCGCTGGTGTTCAGCGCACTCTTTCCCTGAGGAAAACCCCACCCCCACTGCTGCGGTCCACCACCCCCCGGCGGCGTAAGGCCAGATTAAGGACGGCGCACACCCCGTCTCGTCCTACGGCGGTACGAACCCTCCCCGAGCCGTAGTACGGAGGTACCCCTAGGGGCAGTCCCCCCTCCGGCGGAGCACGCCTAGGGGGCGGTCTCCCTCTTCGGGCGCACCCGGGGTCCACCCTCCCGCCGCGGCGGGTCAGGTGGGAAGCTGACCCGGCAGTTAGCTGCACAGGGAAAGCAGAACGGCACAGGGACCAAGGGAACAAGGGGAGAACCCGGGTGGACAGCACCAGACCGGCGATACGCGACACCGAACGGCCCACCACGGCACACCGGCGCGGCGCGGTGGTCGCCGCGCTGATGCTGTCGATGGCGCTGGCGGCCCTGGACTCCACCATCGTCTCCACCGCCGTCCCGCAGATCGTCGGCGACCTCGGCGGGTTCTCCGTCTTCTCCTGGCTGTTCTCCGGCTATCTGCTGGCCGTCACCGTCACCCTGCCCGTCTACGGCAAGCTCTCCGACACCTTCGGCCGCAAACCGGTCCTGGTCGCGGGCGCCGCCCTCTTCCTCCTCGGCTCCCTGCTGTGCGCGCTGGCCTGGAACATGGCCGCCCTCATCGCCTTCCGCGTCGTCCAGGGCCTGGGCGGCGGTGCCCTTCAGGGCACGGTGCAGACCCTCGCCGCCGACCTGTACCCCCTGGAGGAACGCCCTAAGATCCAGGCCAGGCTGTCGACCGTGTGGGCGGTGTCCGCGGTGGCGGGCCCCGGACTGGGCGGCGTCCTGGCCGCGTACGCCGACTGGCGCTGGATCTTCCTGGTCAACCTGCCCATCGGGGCCGTCGCGCTGTGGCTGATCGTGCGCCACCTGCGCGAGCCGCAGCGGGAGCCGTCCGGCGTCCGTCCCCGCGTCGACTGGGCGGGCGCGCTGGCGGTCTTCGCCTGCGGCGGCGCCCTGCTCACCGCGCTGGTGCAGGGCGGAGTGGCCTGGCCGTGGCTGTCGCCGCCCTCCCTGGCGCTGTTCGGTACGGGACTGCTCCTGCTCGTCGCCGTGGTGGTGATCGAACGCCGGGCGGCGGAGCCGATCATCCCCGGCTGGGTGTGGCGGCGCCGCACCATCGCCGCGGTCAACCTCGCGCTCGGCGCGCTCGGCCTGCTGATGGTGGCGCCGACGGTCTTCCTGCCGACCTACGCCCAGTCGGTGCTGGGCCTCGCGCCCGTCGCGGCCGGTTTCGTGCTGTCGGTATGGACGCTGAGCTGGCCGGTGTCGGCGGCGCTGAGCCAGCACGTGTACCGCAGGATCGGCTTCCGCAACACCGCGATGCTCGGCATCGGCGCGGCCACGCTGATCCTCTTCGCCTTCCCCTTCCTCCCCTACCCCGGCGAACCCTGGCAGCCGGCCCTGCTGATGCTGGTGCTCGGCGCCGCGCTCGGCCTGTTCCAGCTCCCGCTCATCGTCGGCGTGCAGTCGACGGTGGTGTGGTCCGAGCGGGGCACGGCGACCGCCTCCGTCCTCTTCTGCCGGCAGACCGGCCAGACCGTCGGCGCGGCCGCCTTCGGCGCGATCGCCAACGGCGTGCTGGCCGCCCGGCTCGGCGGCTCCGGCGACCTCGACTCCGTCACCCGGGCCCTGGACGCGGGCATCGCCCCCGAAGCGACCCGGCGCGCCATCGCCGACGCCGTCCACGCCGTCTACCTGGGAGCGGCGGGCGCGGCCGCCCTGGCGTTCCTGGTGCTGCTGGTGCTGGCGCCACGCGTCTTCCCGGTGCTCAAGGACTGACTGTCAGGACTCACCGCCAGGGGTCACGCCCGCCGAAGCCGAAGCCGAAGCGGACGCCGACGCGACGCCGCCGACGCGGCGCCGCCGACGCGGCGCGGTCCGCCCGCGCGGGCGGGCCGCCGCGGGTCACTCCGCCACCTGCGCCGAGAGCGCGTTCAGCCGACTGCGCGCCTGGTCCATCTGGGCCTGTACGGCGTCCCAGTGCTCCCCGTGCTCGCGGAGCACCCGCTCCGTCTCGCTCGCGATGCGCTCCTCGTGCACCCGCGCCCCGGCGATCACCTCCGCCGCCCGGGCCCGCGCCTCCTCCTGCCGGCGCCGGGCCTCCGTCCGCGCGCCGGACAGGTCCCGCTCCGCCTCGGCGAGCGCGTCCTCGGCCCGCTTCAGGAGCTCCGCGTGACGCTTCTTCAGGGCCGCCGCCCGCTCCGCCTCGGCCCGCTCCTCGTCCGCCCACCGCTGAGCGTGCTCCTGCGCCTGGCCGGCGAGCGTCTCCGAGGCGCGCCGCCGCGCCTCCCGCAGGACCGACAGCGCCTCGCGGCGGCTCTCCCGCACCGCGCGCCGGGCCGCGACGCGGATCCCGGCGGCCTCGGTGCGTGCCGCGAGCAGCCGCTGCCGGCCGTGTTCGTCGGCCTCGGCGCGTACGGTGTCGGCGTACACCTGCGCGGACTTGCGCACACCGGCCGCGTGCGCCCGCGCCTCCTCCATCGTGCGCTCCGCCGCACGCCGCGCGCCCTCTCCGAGCGCCGCGGCCTCCTCGCGCGCGAGCCGGAAGAGGCGCCGCGCACGCTCCCCCAGCGTCTCGTACGTCTGCGGCGTAAGCCGTGCCACCTCCTCCCGCAGCCGGCTCACCTCCGCGTCCATCTCCCGGGCGAGCACGGTCAGCCGGGCCGCCCGCTCCCAGGCGGTGTCCCGCTCCGCGAAGAGGGCGGTGGCGCAGGCGTCGACCTGCTCGGGGCGGTAGCCGCGCCCCCGTACGGCCACAAAGCCGTGGGGCGATCCGGATGCGCTGCTCATGCGCACATCTTGAAGGATCAGACGTAAGTGACATAATCCGACACTCCGTACATATGGCACGATGCGTCGACTCAGCGCCCCCAGGGCGGCACCGCCTCGCCCGCGACACCGAGGGGCCCGGCCCGCGTGCGACACCGCGGGGCCGGGCCCGGTCGGTGTCGCACGACCGGGCCGGGCCCCTCGCTTCCCGCCGGTCGCCGTCAGCGGACCCGGGTCACAGCAGCCCGTCCCACATCTGCTCCAGCAGCACCGACCACCAGCTCTCCGGCGACCCCAGCGCCGCCGGGTCCAGGGCGGCGAGCTGGGCCTGGAAGTCGACGGTCCAGCGGCCCGCCTGCTCCTGGTTCAGCCCGTACCTCAGCCGCCACATCCGGCCCAGCAACGCCAGGCAGCGCGCGAACTCCGGCAGCCCCGTGTTCACGAACTGCGGCGGCACCGGCGCACCGCCCGCACCCGCCTCCACCGGCACCGCGACGATGTGCGCCGTGCCGTACTGCACACAGATCGCCTTGCCGAAGTCGCTGCCCACGACGAGGTACGAGCCCGCGTCCGAGGCCGGCCGCACACCCCGCTCGGCCGCCAGCTCGGCCAGCGTCGGCACCGGACGGCCTGGCTGGGCCTGCGCCCAGAAGAACGGGCCCATGTCCACCGGCAGTCCCGCCACCACCAGGGTGTGCGCCACGACCGGCGGCACGCCCTGCCGGTCCACCGCGGCCTGCTCGAACCGGAACAGCCCCGGCCCGAACGCCCCCGCCAGCTCCTGCGCGACCGCCTCCGGCGGCACCGGCGGCACCGCCCGCACCGGCGGCAGCGGCGCCCGCACCGGAGCCGGGCGCGCCGGACCGTCGGCCACCTGGTGCAACTCCCCCTGGTGGGCCAGCAGTTGCCGCATACCCTGCTGCCGGCTCGCGTGATCCGTGCCGTAGGGCGCGATGGACGCGAGCCGCGCCTGCGGCCACTGCTCCCGGATCATCCGGGCGCAGTACGCCCCCGGCAGCTCGCACGGCTCCAGCTCCGTGTGCAGCTCCAGCACCTGGTCCGGCGGCACGTTCATCGCGCGCAGCTCGTGGAAGATCTGCCACTCCGGGTGCGGCATGCCCGGCGCCGAACGCCGGATCAGCTGCTGCTCGGAACCGTCCTGCGCCCGGTAGCGCAGCACGGCCTGATAACCGGGGCCGACGGTCGGCAGGCCGGTGGGCTGCTGCGGATAGCCGTACGCCGGGGGCCGGCCGGGCACGGGCCCGCCGGGCGGCGGCACCGCGCCGGGCGGCATGGGCGCGGGAACACCGTGTCCGGCGGGCGCACCCGGGACCTGCGGCGCGGGGGGCGTACCCGGAGCCGAGGGCGGCAGCGGCGCCCCCGGCGCCGGGGGCATCCCCGGCCCCGGCTGCGGAAGGGGCATCCCGGGAGCCGGCGGAGGCGCGCCCGGGCCCGGCAGCGGCGCGCCCGGCACCGGCGGCGACGGCGGCGCGCCCGGTACCGCTGGCGGAAGCGGCGTGCCCGGAGCCGAGGGGGGAGCAGGAGGCGTGCCCGGCCCGCCGAACGGAGGTGTACCGGGCCCGGCGGCCGGGGCGGCTCCGGGCGTGCCCGGAGCGCCGAGAACGCCCGGAGCGCCGGGAACGCCTGGGGCACCGGGCACGCCCGGAGCGCCGGGACCCCCAGGCATGCCGGGACCACCGGACGACTGCCGGTCCCCCGGCGGCGGCACAGGCGCCCCCGGACCACCGGGACCACCGGGCATACCGGGACCCCCAGGCATGCCAGGACCACCGGACGACTGCGGGACCCCCGGCGGCGGCACAGGCGCCCCGGAAGGAACCGGCGGAACAGGTGGAGCCGGCGGCGGCACAGCCCCCTGCCCGCCAGGAGCCATCTGCGGCCCCGGAGGCCCAAGAGGCCCGGCGGGCCGCGGGACGCCGCCCGTGCGGCCGGGGTCGCCCGGCACCGGCGCGACGTGGTGGGCCCCCTCCGCCTCCGCAGACGTACCGTCCGGGATCCCCGGCCAGGCGCCCGGCGACTCCGGCGTGCCCGCGACGGCCGCGCCCGGCGGAGGCGACGCCGGAGCCCCGGCCCCGGCACCCTGCCCCGATCCGTACGGAGGCGTCCCCGGACCGGAGCCGCGGGAAGGCGTCCCCCGCGTCCCCCGCCCGGCCGGCGGCCGAGGCGCACCCCGCGGGGGCACCTCCGGCTCCGGGTCGTCACCGGCTTCCCCCGAAGGGGGTGCGGACACGGTCTCGGGAAGCGGTACGGAACGGTCGTCCCCGGCGTCCGCGCTGGTGTCCGTCCCGGTCCAGGGCGTCGCCCCGGCCGGGACACCCGGCGCTCCCGAGACACCGCCGTCCGCCCCCGTGGGCCCCGGCCGCGGCGCGGGCGGGGACGACGGGGCACCGCCCCCCGCACCGGCACCCCGCCGATCCGCCCCGCCCATCCGGTCGGCCGCCTCCTGCAACCACTCCGGCGGAGTCAGCAGGAACGACGTCTGATTCAGGTCGACGCGCGCCGCGGGCCCCGGCGCCGGCTCGTCCACCGGGTCCGGACGGCCGTACTCCTCCTCGTACCGGCGGATCACCTCACCCACCGGCAGCGCGGGCCACAGCGTCGCCTCACCGCTGTCCCGTGCGATCACCAGCCGCTGCGCGCCCCCGTCCGAAGGCGGCCCGTCCGCCCGGTCCTCCGGCCACACCACGAACCCGAGCTCGAACTCCCGCACCCGCACCTCACGGTGCCGGTACGACGGCACATCGCCGTTGATCCACTCCTCGGCGCGCTCCTGCGCCTGCGCGAACGTCACCATCGCCAGCTCACTCCCCGACCGGGGCCGCCGCGGCCACGGCGGGCCCCGTAGGGGACACCACGCGCGCGAAGCCCCCGTCCACCATCAGATTCGCCACCGTCTCCAGCTCCGGCGGCGAACCCGCCAACCGCGACAGAAAGGCGTCGAAGTCCTCCCCGCACGGCAGCAGCAGCCGCTCCGCCCGCTCCGCCGGCGTCCACGACGGATCCACGTCCCGCGCGTCGTCGTACGCGCAGAACCACACGGAACCGATCCGGTCACCCTTCACCTTCACCGCCAGCAACCCGCCCTGGACGAAGGCCACACCCAGGTAATCCTTGGTCAGATGGTCCCGCAGGCACTTGTTGACGTAGACCAGATCGTTGACGGCCGCCTCGTCCCGCACCGTGAAAAACGGCTGGTCCAGCAGCAGCCCCAGCTCCGCGTCGAGCGCCGTCCCCACCGGCGCGCACCCGCCCGCCGCCTTCAGGAACGACCGGTACGCGCCCGGCAGCCGGTACCCGAGATCCTCCTCGACCCCCTGCACCTGCGACTCCGTCACCGCCACACCCGACTTCGGCAGCCCGAAGTGCGCCGGACGCGTCTCCTGCAACGGACGCGTCCCCCGCTTGCCCTGGTCGACGCCGGCGGTCGCGATCCCCCCGTGGTGCCGCAGCAGCGCCTTCACCTCGACCGGAACCAGCTCCAGCCGCCGCGTACCCGCCACGTGATGCCACGTCCAGCCGTGCGGCGTCGCCACCGTCGGCACCGTGTCCCACAACTCGTGCCCCGCCGCCGACAGCGCCGCGTTCGCCGACACGTAGTCCGTCAGCCGCAACTCGTCGACACCGAAACCCGCCGGCGGCTCCGCGATCTCCACCACCGCCCGGGCATACGGCGAGAAATCGGGATAACCACGCTCGTCCACCCGCACCCCCCGGGGATGACGGGCCGCCCTGACCGGATCCGGGAAACGCACGACCTGCCCGGCGTAGGCCGCGTTCGGCGGCACGGCTTGTCCCCCGGCCTGGGAGCCGGGAGCAGCCCCCAGCCCGAGCCGACCTGTCGTCATGGCGGTTGCCCCCTGCGGCATTCCGTACGACCCGCAGGGCCACCCGAGGCACACTACGGTCCGTATCGACTGTCACGTCCAGCTGACTGACCGGCGGACCGCCCCACCGGACGTCCCGCCACCCCGCCGGCCACACCCCTCACGGCACGGCCCACGGTGCCGAACAGCCTATGCGGTACGACGACACCGGTCACCGGCACCGGCCGCCCACCCCCTCCGCCCCCGTGACCGGACGTCACCCCAGCGTGACGGCACGCTCGAACACCCGCGTGTCACCCGGCCCCAGCTTCCCCACCAGCCACGCCATTTGGCACTCTGTGACCTCCGGGGGGATGCTCAGGAGGGGATGACGATCATGAGCGTGACGCAGACGGACCCACACTCGGGCCCGCACACCAGCCGGCCCGGCGACCCCCGGACCGGCGACCCGCGCGTCGGCTGGAGCGCCACCGACGCCCCCCGCACCCCCACCCTCCGGCACCGCCGCGACGGCATACTCCCCACCATCGCCGCCGCCCTCTCCGTCCGCGGCACCACCCTCACCGGCACCGCCGCCCGCGGCGACACACCCCCCGCCCTCCACCCCCTCGTCCAGGACTTCCTCGACACCCTCACCAGCGGCCAGCGCGACCGCTTCACCGGCCGCTGCGCCGAAACCCTCCTCATCTCCCGGCACCTCACCACCGCCGACGCCGCCCGCAGCAAACGCGCCAGCCGCAGACCCATGACCAACGGCGAAGCCCGCAAAGCCCTCAAACACGCCAAACTCACCGCCCGCCGCATCCGCGAGGAAGGCGACCCCCTCCACGGCAGCTTCGCCGACCCCTGCCGCGCCTGCACCGCCCTCAGCGCCCACTTCGGCGTCCGCATCGTCGACCCCGCAGCCGGCACCTGACCACCCCGCCCGCCCCCGGGAACCACCCCACCCCCGCACGACGAACGAAGGGCAGATGCACACCGACCGCACCCCGACCACCCGCTTCCCCGCCCCCGTGGACGCCGCCCTGCGCACCGCCGGCTGGCACCCCGGACGCTGGGACATCAAACAGGCCGAGATCTGGGCCGACACCCTGCGCGGCCACACCTCACCCGCCGGCCACCGCCACACCGTCTTCCCCGCCGCCGTGGAAGCCTGGGCCGAATTCGGCGGCCTCACCATCACCCCCACCGGACCCGGCCGCCAGATCGCCCCCGCCACCGTCCACCTCGACCCCCTGCACGGCCTCCACCTGGCCCGCACCCTCGGCGACCTCGGCCGCGCCCTCGGCACCGAGGTCTGCCCCCTCGGCTGCGAAACCGACACCCAGGCCCTGCTCGCCATCGACGCCGAAGGCCGCGTCTACGGCCTGGACCACACCGGCGACTGGTACCTCGGCCCCGACATCGACCACGCCCTGAACGCCCTCGTCACCGGCATCCAGCCCGTACGCCTCACCGCCGGCTGACCCCACCGGGCCCACCCCGCCCCCGGGGGCCCGCCCCGCCCCCGCGCCCTACGACTCCGGGATCACCGCCGACACCCGGAAACCCCCCGCCTCCGTCGGCCCCGACACGAACACCCCGCCCAGCGCGACCACCCGCTCCCTCATCCCCACCAGGCCGTTCCCACCCGACGGCAACCGCGCCGACGACGCCGACGACCCCTCCGGCGGCGGCTCGTTCTCCACCTGCATCGCGATCTCCGACGCCCGGTACGCCAACCGCACATGCGTCTTCGCCCCCGCCGCGTGCTTGTGCACGTTGGTCAGCGCCTCCTGCACCACCCGGAACGCCGTCTGCTCCACCTCCGCCGCACACGAACGCGGCTCACCCTCCACGGACAGATCCACGGCCATCCCCGCCGCCGCCGACTGCCCGACCAGCTCCTCCAGCTCCGCCAGACACGGACCGCCCTCCTCCGCGGCCGCCCGCGACGCCGCCGCGGCAGCCGCCGCCCCCACCGCCGCCAACGGCGCCGCCGACACCGCCCGCTCCCGGCGCTCCACCCCACCGCTGCGCAGCACCCCGAGCATCTCCCGCAACTCGGTCAGCGCCTGCCGCCCCATGTCCCCCACCAGCGCCGCGTTCCGCACCGCCTTCTCCGGGTCCTTCCGCGCCACCGCCTGCAACGCCGCCGCGTGCACCACCATCAGACTCACCCGGTGCGCGACCACGTCGTGCATCTCCCGCGCGATCCGCGTCCGCTCCTCGTTCCTGGCCCACTCGGCCCGCTCCTCGGCCCGCTCCGCCAGCAACTGAAGCTCCCGCTCCAGGCTGTCCGCCCGCTCCCGCAGGCTCTCCATCAGCCGCCGCCGCGCCCCCACGTACATCCCGAGCAGCACCGGAGGCGCGGTCAGCCCCAGCGACGCCGTGATCGACGCGAACGGCACGAACCAGTCCCCGAGATCCAGATCCCCCCGCGCCATGTCCTGCCGCAACCGCACGAACATCACGATCAGCGTGCCCACCAGCGACATCCCGGCCAGCGCGCCGATGATCCGGCGCGGCAGCTCCGAGGCCGCCAGCGTGTACAGACCGACGATGCCCATCAGGGAACCCATCTGGGCCGGCGTGATCGCGATCGCCACCAGCACCACGGCGATCGGCCACTGCCGCCGCACCAGCAGCACCGAGCCGGCCAGCAGACCGAACACCACCCCCGCCGCCACCGGGATCCCCGCGTCCCGGGCGAACGGAACCCCCTCCACCGCGCACTCCAGCGCGGACACCGCGGCCAGCCCCGCGTCGAGCACGGCCCCCCGCCGCCTCACCCACCACCACGGCCCTCCCCGGGCCGGCACGTGGTTCTCCCCCGTCGTGGTCATGGCTCCAGCCTACGGGCGCCGGGTGCGGCTTTTCCGGCGAGTTTCCCCCACCGGACCACCACGGTCCGTGACCCCTCCGTCAGCGAAACGAACCCATTTCCCCCGAACTGTTGAACCAAACACCGTTCGATCCCGGATTCCACCATTCCGCCCGGACGGTGTACGCATGGCACGTGCAACCGGCAAATACGCCGACTTCGAGGGACTGCGGAAGCAGGCGGTGGCCCTGCGCCGGGCGGGCTACAGCCTCCGCCAAATCCGCGACGAGCTGAAGATCTTCAACAACGACATCCTCAACCAGCTCCTCAAGGGCGAGCCGCCGCCCCAGTGGACGAAGCGCCCGAACGCCAAGGACGACCTGCGGGAGAGGGCCCGGGAGCTGCGCCTCCAGGGCTGGACCTACGACCGGATCGAGGCGGAGCTGGGCTGCTCCCGCAGCTCGGTCTCGCTGTGGGTGCGGGATCTGCCCCGCCCGGAGCGCAGGCGCACCCCCGGGCAAGCCGCCACCATCGCACGTCGGGGCTGGGAGGCGAGGCTGCGCGTTCGCGAGGAGGAGCGCGAGCGCGCGAAGAAGGCCGCCAGGACGGCGGTCGGCGGGCTCTCGCCCCGCGAGCTCTTCCTCCTGGGGGTGGGCCTGTACTGGGCCGAGGGCGGCAAGGACAGGCCGTACGCCCGCCGGGAGTCCGTCGCCTTCGTCAACAGCGACCCCGACATGATCCGGGTCTTCCTGGCCTGGCTGGACCTGCTGGGCGTGGGGCGAGAGCGCCTGCGGTTCACCGTGATGATCCACGAGTCCGCCGATGTGGCCGGTGCCGAGCGGTACTGGGCCGCACTCGTCGGCGCGGACCGGTCCGCCTTCAACAAGACGACGCTCAAGCGGCACAACCCCAGGACGGTCCGGAAGAACGTCGGTGACTCCTACCGCGGCTGCCTGGTCGTCAAAGTCCTGAAGGGAGCCGATTTGTACCGTCGCATCGAAGGCTCCTGGTACGGCATAGTGGAGTCCGTGCGTGAGGCCGATCACCAAAATCGGGCATAGCGCACAATCCATCCCGGATCGTCTAAGGGTAGGACAAACGGTTTTGGTCCGTTGAATGAGGGTTCGAATCCTTCTCCGGGAGCCCACGGCGCACAGCCCGGGTCCGGGTCCCGACCGCCATCACCCCCGCTCGGGACCCGCACCCATACCCCCCACGAAACCCCCCGGTATCCTGCGGATGTCCAACCCCACCCCATAAGCCGAAGGGCATCCCGTGAGCGCCAACCGCCCGGCAGCCGTCGTCGTTCTCGCAGCGGGTGAGGGCACCCGTATGAGGTCGGCCACGCCGAAGGTCCTGCACGACATCTGTGGCCGTTCCCTGGTGGGCCACGTCCTCGCCGCCGCCGGCGAGCTGGAGCCGGAGAACCTGGTCGTCGTCGTGGGCCACGCACGCGAGAAGGTCACCGCGCACCTGGCCGAGGTGGCCCCGGACGTCCGTACCGCCGTGCAGGAGCGGCAGAACGGCACCGGGCACGCCGTGCGGATGGGGCTGGAGGAGCTGGGCGGCGCGGTGGACGGGACCGTGGTCGTCGTCTGCGGTGACACTCCGCTGCTGACGGCCGAGACGCTGCGGTCCCTGGCGTCGACCCATGCCGCGGACGGCAACGCGGTGACGGTGCTGACGGCCGAGGTCCCGGACGCGACCGGTTACGGGCGGATCGTGCGGGACGAGGCCACGGGCGCGGTGACGGCGATCGTGGAGCACAAGGACGCCTCGGACGCGCAGCGGGCGATCCGGGAGATCAACTCGGGTGTGTTCGCGTTCGACGGGCGGTTGCTGGCGGACGCGCTGGGGAAGGTCCGTACGGACAACAGCCAGGGCGAGGAGTACCTGACCGACGTCCTGGGGATTCTGCGTCAGGCCGGTCACCGGGTGGGCGCCTGTGTGGCGGGTGACCACCGCGAGATCGCCGGGATCAACAACCGGGTGCAGCTGGCGGAGGCGCGCCGGATCCTGAACGACCGGCTGCTGACGCGCGCGATGCTGTCGGGTGTGACGGTGGTCGACCCGGCGACGACGTGGGTCGATGTGTCGGTGACGTTCGAGCGGGACGTGCTGGTGCACCCGGGGACGCAGTTGCAGGGTGCGACGCATCTGGCGGAGGGCTGCGAGGTCGGGCCGAACGCTCGGCTGACGGACACCCGGGTGGGCGCGGGGGCGCGGGTGGACAACACGGTGGCGCTGGCGGCCGAGGTCGGCCCGGAGGCGACGGTGGGTCCGTACGCGTATCTGCGGCCCGGTACGCGGCTCGGGGCCAAGGGCAAGATCGGTACGTACGTCGAGACGAAGAACGCGACGATCGGTGAGGGCACGAAGGTGCCGCATCTGTCGTATGTCGGTGACGCGACGATCGGTGAGTACACGAACATCGGTGCCGCGAGTGTGTTCGTGAACTATGACGGGCAGGACAAACATCACACGACGGTCGGTTCTCACTGCCGTACCGGTTCGGACAACATGTTTGTGGCTCCTGTCACGATCGGGGACGGCGCGTACACCGCCGCCGGCTCGGTGATCACGAAGGATGTGCCGCCCGGTTCGCTGGCCGTGGCCCGCGGTCAGCAGCGGAATATCGAGGGTTGGGTGGCTCGTAAGCGTCCTGGGAGCGCGGCCGCGAAGGCGGCTGAGGCGGCGTCCCGGGAGCCGGGCGGCGAAGGCTGACCGGAAACCGGTGCGTCGAACACGGCGTACCGTGATAAGTGCACACCCGCACCCCACCAGCTGAGATGGCCTCCCGCGTGTGCGGGGACGGCTTGGTGTGTGACCCAGCTGCGACACCTCTGAGGAGAAAGTGCTGTGACCGGGATCAAGACGACCGGCGAGAAGAAGATGATGTTCTTCTCCGGCCGCGCCCACCCCGAGCTTGCCGAGGAGGTCGCCCACGAGCTGGGTGTCGGGGTCGTCCCGACGAAGGCCTTCGACTTCGCCAACGGCGAGATCTATGTGCGGTATCAGGAGTCGGCCCGTGGTGCGGACTGCTTCCTGATTCAGAGCCACACGGCTCCGATCAACAAGTGGATCATGGAGCAGCTGATCATGATCGACGCGCTGAAGCGCGCGTCGGCCCGCTCCATCACGGTCATCGTGCCGTTCTACGGTTACGCGCGGCAGGACAAGAAGCACCGGGGACGTGAACCGATCTCGGCGCGCCTGATCGCGGACCTGATGAAGACGGCCGGTGCGGACCGGATTCTCGCCGTGGATCTGCACACGGATCAGATCCAGGGCTTCTTCGACGGTCCGGTGGACCACCTGTTCGCGCTGCCGCTGCTGGCGGACTACGTGGGTGCGAAGGTGGACCGGCAGAAGCTGACGGTGGTGTCGCCGGACGCGGGCCGGGTGCGGGTCGCGGACCGCTGGTGCGACCGGCTGGGCGCGCCGCTGGCGATCGTGCACAAGCGCCGTGACAAGGACGTGGCGAACCAGGTGACGGTGCACGAGGTCGTCGGTGATGTGAAGGGCCGGATCTGTGTGCTGGTCGACGACATGATCGACACGGGTGGCACGATCTGCGCGGCGGCGGACGCGCTGTTCGCGCACGGTGCGGAGGACGTCATCGTGACGGCGACGCACGGTGTGCTGTCGGGTCCGGCGGCGGACCGGCTGAAGAACTCGAAGGTGAGCGAGTTCGTGTTCACGAACACGCTGCCGACGCCGAACGAGCTGGAGCTGGACAAGATCACGGTGCTGTCGATCGCGCCGACGATCGCGCGTGCGGTGCGTGAGGTGTTCGAGGACGGTTCGGTGACGAGCCTGTTCGACGAGCAGTAAGGGTTCTTCCGGCCGGAACCCCGGCGTCCCGGAACCCCGGGGCGCCGGGGTTCCGGGGTTCCGGGGCGCCGGTAGATCGTTTTGGGTACGGCCTCCTTCTCCGAGTAGACTGCCGAAGTTGCTCGGCGAGGGAGGCCGTACCGCTTCGGAAGAGGCTCGTACGGCGGTCCGTAATCGACGCGCTCTTCGTAGCAGGCCGTTCGTGGCCGGGTGACCACGTCCGTTTCTGAATTTCTGCGAGGAGTGATCATGTCCGAGGTGAAGATCGCCGCCGAGACGCGCACCGAGTTCGGCAAGGGTGCCGCGCGTCGTATCCGCCGTGACAACAAGGTCCCGGGTGTGCTGTACGGGCACGGTTCGGACCCGCTGCACCTGACGTTCCCGGGTCACGAGCTGCTGCTGGCGCTGCGTACGCCGAACGTGCTGATCGCGCTGGACATCGACGGCAAGACGAACGAGCTGGCGATCCCGAAGGCCGTGCAGCGTGACCCGCTGAAGGGCTTCCTGGAGCACGTCGACCTCCAGCTGGTGCAGCGTGGCGAGACGGTCACGGTCGAGATCGTGGTCCAGACCGAGGGCGAGCTGGCCCCGGGTGGCAACCTGCTGGAGCACCTGCTGGACACCGTGACGGTCGAGGCCGAGGCCACGCACATCCCGGAGTCGGTGACGGTCTCCATCGAGGGTCTGACCGCGGGTGACACGATCCACGCCAAGGACATCCCGCTGCCGAAGGGCACGAAGCTGGCGGTGGACGGCGAGACGGCCGTCCTCCAGGTCGTGAACGCCCAGGTCGAGGCTCCCGCCGAGGGCGAGGGCGAAGAGGCCGCCGAGGCCTGAGCCGCTGCTCGCTTCAGGGCCTCGGGCTCGTAGGCATCGTCGGTCGGCCGCTGTTCCCTTCGGGGGCAGCGGCCGACGCGTATGAAGGAGACATTGGACGTGACGACCGACGCGGGTGCTCCCTGGCTGATCGCGGGGCTCGGCAATCCCGGTCCGGAGTACGCCGCCAACCGGCACAACGTCGGTTTCATGGTGGTGGATCTGCTGGCGGAGCGCATGGGGGGCCGTTTCAAGCGGCACGGGAAGGCGCAGGCGCAGGTGGTCGAGGGGCGGATCGGTCCGCCGGGGCCGGCGAGCCGGCGGGTGGTGCTGGCGAAGCCGATGTCGTACATGAATCTGTCGGGCGGGCCGGTGAACGCGCTGCGGGACTTCTACAAGGTGCCGGTGGCGCATGTGGTGGCGGTCCATGACGAGCTGGACATCGACTACGGGGTGCTGCGGCTGAAGCTGGGCGGCGGGGACAACGGGCACAACGGGCTGAAGTCGATCACGAAGGCGATGGGGGCGGAGTATCACCGGGTGCGGTGCGGGATCGGCCGGCCGCCGGGGCGGATGCCGGTGGCGGATTTCGTGCTGAAGGACTTCTCGTCGGTGGAGCGCAAGGAGCTGGACTGGTTCGTGGACCGGGCGGCGGACGCGGTGGAGTGTCTGGTGACGGAGGGGCTGGAGCGGGCGCAGAGCACGTACAACTCCTGAGGAGGCCCTCCCCCGCATGCGTGGGTTTTGTGTGTTGCCTGTTCGTGATTGACGAAGGGCCGGACCGGGCTGGAAGCTGAACCGCCCCCTCCACATCTTCCCGTTCACTTCTCGAAGATGGATTTCTACTTCATGCGAACCCTCACTCGCGCCGGCGTTCTCGTCTGCGCGTCCTCTGCCGCGCTGCTGCTCGCGCCCGCCGCCCACGCCGCTCCGGGCGACAACGGGACGGTCAAGATCCATGACGCCGCCACCGGCGAGGAGCTGCGGCACAACGAGCCGCACGTCTGCACGTTCTACCTGGACGCCTTCGGCTTCGACGGCGGTCAGCGGGTCGACTGGCACATCGAGTCCTGGGCCCCGGCGGCCGCCGCCAAGGGCGAGACGGTGGAGTCCGGCTCCCTGACCCTGGACGCCGGCGGTCACGGCCGGACGAACGACCTGTCGCTGCCCGACGGGCACTACAAGCTGTTCTGGAACTTCGACGGTGAGAAGGGCTCCGCCAAGCACAAGGTGTTCTGGACGGACTGCGCGGAGTCGGAGGAGGCCGGTACGGCGCCCGGCGCCCCGGCCGCCTCGCCGTCGTCGCCGTCGTCGCCGTCGGCCTCTGCGGACGCACCGCCGGCTTCCTCGGCCCCGTCCGCCTCCTCGGCCCCGTCCGCCTCCTCGGCCCCGTCCGCCTCCTCGGCCCCGTCCGGCTCCTCGGCCTCCGGCTCCGCCTCGCCCGCCTCCTCCGCCCCGGCCGCTGCCCCGGTACCGTCCGCGTCCGCGTCCGCGCAGGGCGGCATCGAGGGTGACCTGGCCGAGACCGGCAACGGCGCCCCGGCGGGCCTGCTGTCGGCCGCGGCGGCGGTGCTGGTCGCGGCGGGCGGTTACCTGGTGTTCCGGCGTCGCGGGGCCGCCCGCGGCTGACCCCGCGCCGGGAGACGCGCAAGGGGGTGCCCCCGGGCCCGTACGAGCCCGGGGGCACCCCTGTGTGCTTTATGCGCGGGCGCGGTCAGCCGGTGTTGCGCAGGCCGGCGGCGACGCCGTTGACGGTGAGCAGCAGGGCGCGGGCCAGCAGCGGGTCGGCCTCCTGGCCGGCGGCGGCGTCGCGCTGGCGCTTGAGCAGGGCGACCTGGAGGTAGGAGATCGGGTCGAGGTAGGCGTCGCGGATGGCGAAGGTCTGCTTGAGCACCGGCTGGGCGTCGAGCAATTCCTTCTCACCGGTGACGCGGAGCACCTCGCGCACGGTCAGTTCGTGTTCGGCGCGGATGGTGTCGAAGACGTGCCGCAGCTCGTCCGGCACCAGGGTTTCCACGTAGTGGGCGGCGATCCGCAGGTCGGTCTTGGCGAGCGTCATCTCGACGTTGGAGATGAAGTTGCGGAAGAAGTGCCACTGGCCGTACATCTCCTCCAGCACGGTGTCCAGGCCCGCCTCGCGCAGGGCCTTGAGGCCGGAGCCGACGCCGAACCAGCCGGGGACGATCTGCCGGGACTGGGTCCAGCCGAACACCCACGGGATGGCGCGCAGGCCGTCGAGGCCGGCGCCGGAGTCGGGGCGCCGCGACGGGCGGGAGCCCAGGTGGAGGTCGGCGAGCTGGTCGACGGGGGTGGAGGCGAAGAAGTACGCCGGGAGGTCGGGGTCCTCCACCAGGCGGCGGTAGACGGCGTGGGCGGCGTCGGAGACGACGTCCATGGCGGCGTCCCAGCGGGCGAGGGCCTCCTGGGACTGGCGGGGCGCGGTGTGCAGGGCGGAGGCCTGGAGGGTGGCGGCGACCGTCAGTTCCAGGTTCTCCCGGGCCAGGGAGGGGACGAGGTACTTGTCGGAGATGACCTCGCCCTGTTCGGTGACCTTGATCTCGCCTTCGAGGGTGCCCCAGGGCTGGGCGAGGATGGCGTCGTGGGTGGGGCCGCCGCCGCGGCCGACGGTGCCGCCGCGGCCGTGGAAGAGGCGGAGGCGGACGCCGTAGCGGTGGGCGACGTCGCGCAGGCGGCGCTGGGCGCGGTGGATCTCCCACTGGCTGGTGGTGATGCCGCCGAACTTGGAGGAGTCGGAGTAGCCGAGCATGACCTCCTGGACGTCGCCGCGCAGGGCGACCAGGCGCCGGTAGGAGGGGTCGGAGAGCATGTCCTCCAGGATGGTGTCGGCGGCCTTGAGTTCGTCGGTGGTCTCCAGCAGCGGCACGATGCCGATCTTGGCCCAGCCGGCGTGGAGGTCGATGAGGCCGGCTTCGCGGGCGAGGACGGCGGCGGCGAAGACGTCGTCGGCGCCCTGGCACATGGAGATGATGTACGACTCGATGACCTCGGGCCCGAAGACCTCCAGGGCGCGCCTGACGGTCTGGAAGACGCCGAGGGTCTTCTCGCCGGCGGCGTCCACGGGCGCCGGGGTGGGGGCCAGGGGCCTGCGGGACCGGAGTTCCTTGGCGAGGAGCTTGGCGCGGTACTCGCGGGGCATGTCGGCGTAGCGCCAGGATTCCTCGCCGAGCCGGTCGAAGAGCTGGCCGAGGGCGTGGTGGTGGGCGTCGGCGTGTTCGCGGACGTCCATGGTGGCGAGCTGGAGGCCGAAGGCGCCCAGGGTGCGGATGGTGCGGGCGAGGCGGCCGTCGGCGAAGAGGCCGCCGCGGTGCTCGCGCAGGGAGGTCTGGATGATGCGCAGGTCGGCGAGGAGTTCGCTGGTGCCGAGGTAGTCGCGGCCGGGCTGGTGGGGGGTGCCCTTGGCGAGGCGCTGCTTGGTGTTCTCCAGCTTCTGCCGGATGCAGGTGGCCTTGAGCCGGTAGGGCTCCTCGGCGTTGAGGCGCTTGTAGCGGGGGCTGATCTCGGGCAGCCGCTCCAGGTCGGCCTGGAGGGAGTCCAGCAGTTCCTCGGTGGCGCCGGTGTAGCGGATGGAGTTGGACAGCAGGCCGCGCAGTTCGTCGATGGTCTCCAGCGCGTCGTTGATGCCGTGCTCGTGCTGGAGGATCAGGACGTCCCAGGTGACCTGGGGGGTGACGTTGGGGTTGCCGTCGCGGTCGCCGCCGATCCAGGTGCCGAAGGTGAGGGGGCGGGTGTCGTCGGGGAGCTTGACGCCGACCCGCTCCAGTTCGGCGGTCAGGTCCTCCAGGACGTCGCCGACGGCGCCGGCGTGCAGTTCGTCGAGGTAGTAGATGGCGTTGCGGGCCTCGTCGGCGGGTTCGGGGCGGACGACGCGCAGTTCGTCGGTCTGCCAGACGAGGTCGATGTTCTCGGCCAGCCGGGTGTCGTGGCGGCGCCGGTCGGATTCCAGGACGGGGGTGTCGAGGAGGGCGGCGACGCGGCGCAGCTTGTTGAGGACGGAGCGGCGGGCGGCCTCGGTGGGGTGGGCGGTGAAGACGGGACGGACGTTGAGGTTGGCGACCGTCTCGCGCAGGTGCTCGGGGTCGGCGTCCTTGAGCCGGTCGGCGGTGCGGGCGATCAGCCCGCCCTCGGCGGCGCGCCGGGCGCGCAGTTCGCGGCCCCGGTGGACCTGTTCGGTGATGTTGGCGAGGTGGAAGTAGGTGGAGAAGGCGCGGACCAGCTTGGCCGCGGTCTCCAGTTCGGTGCCGCGCAGCAGCTCGGCGGCGGCCTCCCCGTCCTCGCGGGTGAGGCGGCGTACCTTCTCGACGAGGTCCAGCAGCTCGGGGCCTTCCTGCCGGACGAGGGTCTCCCCGAGGAGGTCGCCCAGTCGGCGGATGTCGGCGCGCAGCTCGCTGCTGGTCGTCGTGGACCGCGTAGTCAGGTCGTCGGCACTGCTCACAGGTGCGGCTCCTTGCAGTGTTGAAGCTCGTCTGGGAGGGAACCCGGACGGACGTCTCGCGCGGCGCGCGCCGCTTGCGGGCCGGACGTCCGGGAAGAAAACTTCAGAGCGGACCGCGCTGTCCGACCGTCTCCAAGTCTAGGTGTCGAGTCGGACGCGCAGGCTCGTGGGCTCTTGCCGCGGGAGATCGCGCTGCCATACTTACGATGCCGTAGGTTACGGGACCGTAGGAACTGGGCACGGTTTTCGCAGCGCGGTACAGCCACATCCCTCGACCCCACAGGGGACGCGTATGACCACAAGCTCCGATGTGCTCGCACAGGCTCCGAAGGCGCCCGACGACACCCCCACGCCCTCCGCCACGCTGGGTGGCGAGCAGAAGCGTTCGATCGAGCAGATCACGCTGCTGCTGTTCATCACCGTTCCGTTCCTCGCGCTGCTGGCGGCGGTTCCGCTGGCGTGGGGATGGGGCGTGAGCTGGCTGGATCTCGGCCTGCTGGTGTTCTTCTACTTCCTGGGCTGCCATGGCATCACCATCGGCTTCCACCGCCATTTCACCCACGGTTCCTTCAAGGCGAAGCGGCCGTTGAAGATCGCTCTGGCGATCATGGGGTCGATGGCGGTCGAGGGGCCGCTGGTCCGCTGGGTGGCCGACCACCGCAAACACCACAAGTACTCCGACCACGAGGGCGATCCGCACTCCCCGTGGCGGTACGGCGAGACGGTCCCGGCCCTGATGAAGGGCCTGTGGTGGGCGCACATCGGATGGATGTTCGACGAGGAGCAGACCCCGCAGGACAAGTACGCGCCGGATCTGATCAAGGACGGGACACTGCGTGCGATCTCCCGCCAGTTCGCCCTGTGGACGGCGGTCTCCCTGCTGCTGCCGCCGCTGATCGGCGGCCTGGTCACCATGTCGTGGTGGGGGGCGTTCACCGCGTTCTTCTGGGGCTCACTCGTCCGGGTGGCGCTGCTGCACCATGTCACGTGGTCGATCAACTCGATCTGCCACGCGGTCGGCAAGCGGCCGTTCAAGTCGCGTGACCGTTCGGGCAACGTGTGGTGGCTGGCGATCCTGTCGTGCGGCGAGTCCTGGCACAACCTGCACCACGCCGACCCGACCTCCGCGCGGCACGGTGTGGAGCGCGGCCAGCTGGACTCCTCGGCCCGTCTGATCCGCTGGTTCGAGCGGCTGGGCTGGGCGTACGACGTGCGCTGGCCGTCGCGCTCGCGCATCGACGCGCGCCGTAACGACGGGGAAGGCGGCTCCCGGCGCGGGAAGGAAACCGTCAAGGCGGCATGATGGTCGCTGTGGCGACCGACTCCAGCACCCCCAGCAACGACAAGCCGCGGCGTACGCGCCGCACCCGGATGACCGGTGCCGAGCGCCGCCAGCAGCTGCTGGAGATCGGTCGCACCCTCTTCGCGGCGAAGGGTTTCGAGGGCACCTCGGTGGAGGAGATCGCGGCGAAGGCCGGAGTCTCCAAGCCGGTGGTGTACGAGCACTTCGGCGGCAAGGAGGGGCTGTACGCCGTGGTGGTGGACCGCGAGATGCGGTGCCTGCTGGACATGGTGACGGGCTCGCTCACCGCGGGCCACCCCCGGGAACTGCTGGAGCAGGCGGCGTTCGCGCTGCTGGACTACATCGAGGAGTACACGGACGGGTTCCGCATCCTGGTCCGTGACTCCCCCATCCCCCAGTCGACGGGTTCCTTCGCCTCGCTCATCTCCGACATCGCCACCCAGGTGGAGGACATCCTCGGCAAGGAGTTCAAGAGCCGCGGCTTCGACGCCAAGCTGGCCCCGCTGTACGCGCAGGCGCTGGTCGGCATGGTGGCGCTGACCGGCCAGTGGTGGCTGGACGTGCGCCGCCCGAAGAAGGCGGAGGTGGCGGCCCATCTGGTGAACCTGGCGTGGCACGGCCTGGACGGGCTGGAGCCCAAGCCGCGGCTGATAGGGCACCGGAAGTCCTGAGCCGTGTCACGCGGCCTTGCGGGCGACCGCGAACACCCGGCGGAACGGGAACGGCGTGCCGTGCGGACCGGCCGGGTAGGCCCGGCGCAGGGCGGACCGGTAGGCGTCGACGAAGGCGTCCCGGGCCTCCGGGTCGTCGTCCAGCGCGGTCAGCACCGGCCGCAGCGCGGTGCCCTTCACCCAGTCGAGCACGGCGTCCTCGCCCGCCAGGAGATGGACGTACGTCGTCTCCCACACGTCGGCGGCGCAGCCGAGGGCGGTGAGGCGGTCCAGGTAGGCGGCGGGGCTGAGGACGGCGCCGTCGTGGCGCAGGGCGCCGGCCAGGCGGGTGCGCCAGCGGGGGGCGTGGGCGAGGTCCCGCAGCAGGCGGTGGCTGGGGGCGTCGAAGTTGCCGGGCACCTGGAAGGCGAGGACGCCGCCGGGGGCGAGGCCGTCGATCCAGGCGGGGAATAGTTCGGCGTGGTCCGGCACCCACTGGAGGGCGGCGTTGGCGGCGATCAGGTCGTGCGGCCCGTCGGGCCTCCAGGTGCGGACGTCGGCGTGGACGAAGTCCAGGCGGCCGCCGCCCGGGGTGGGGCCGGCGTGCCGGCGGGCCCGGTCGAGCATCTGCGGGGAGTTGTCGTAGCCGGTGACGCGGGCGGCGGGCCAGCGGCCGGCGAGCCAGGCGGTGAGGGTGCCGGGGCCGCAGCCGAGGTCGGCGACGCGGGGCGCCTCGGCGGCCGGGTCGGGGACGCGGGCGAGAAGGTCGGCGAAGGGGCGGGCGCGGTGGCCGGCGTGGCGGAGGTACTGGGCGGGGTCCCAGGCGGGTTCGGCCATGCCGACACCTTCCCCCCAATGTGTCTTGACGTCAAGAGACTTCATGTCGACACAACCACTACACTGATCGTATGGAGGACGAGGTCGATCGGCTGGTCGCAGCATGGCGCCGGGAGCGCCCGGACCTCGACGTGGAACCGCTCGAGGTGCTCAGCCGCGTCAGCAGGCTGGCCCGGCACCTGGACCGCGCCCGCCGGCTGGCCTTCTCCGAGCACCAGCTGGAGCCCTGGGAGTTCGACGTCCTCACGGCGCTGCGCCGTGCGGGCACCCCGTACCAGCTCTCGCCCGGTCAGCTGCTGACCCAGACCCTGGTCACCTCGGGCACGATGACCAACCGCATCGACCGCCTGGCCAAGAAGGGGCTGGTGGAGCGCCTGCCCGACCCCAGCGACCGCCGGGGCGTGCTGGTGCGGCTGACGGACGAGGGCCGGGACCGCGCCGACCAGGCCCTGGCGGGCCTGCTGGACCAGGAGCGCGCGATCCTGGCGGAGCTCTCCCGGGCCCAGCGCATGGAGCTGGCCGGGCTGCTACGCCAGCTGACCGCCCCGTTCGACAACATCCCCGGTTAGCTCGGCCGGCCCCACCCCCGCCCGCCGGGCCAGCGCGACCGCGGCGAGGGTGGAGTGGACGCCCAGTTTGCCCAGCACGTTCTGCATATGGGTGCGCACGGTGTGCGGGGACAGGTAGAGCCGCTCGGCGACGGCCTTGCGCCCGAGCCCGGCGACCATGCAGCGCAGCACCTCCCGCTCCCGCGGGGTCAGGGACTCCACCAGCCGCTCGCTCTCGGTGCGGTGCTTGCGGGCGGCGGTCAGCTCCCGCAGGACGCCGGTCAGCAGGGCGGGCGGCAGATGCGTCTCCTCGCGCAGCACGCCCCGGATGACGGTGAGCAGCCGCGACAGGGAGCAGTCCTTGGCCACCCACCCGGAGGCACCGGCTTGCAGGGCGAGCGCCGCCCGCCGGGGGTCGTCCCTCTCGGCGAGCACGACGACCCGCACCCCGGGCTGGGCGGAGCGCACCCCGGCGACGAGCGAGATCCCGTCGACCACCCCGTCCGCACCGCCGCCGCGCACCGGCGTCGCGGGCCGCGGTCCCGGCACGCCGGCGCCGAGGTCGGCGTCGACGAGCAGCACGTCGAACCGGCGCCCTTCGCCCGCCGCCCGCTCCAGGCAGCGCAGCGCGGCCGGTCCGCTGCCGGCCGCGGCGACCTCGACGTCGGGCTCGGCGGCCAGGGCGGCGGCGAGCGACTCGGCGAAGATGCGGTGGTCGTCGACGACCAGCACGCGGATGCGAACCACGAAACCCCCTTCCCCGCGCTCCCGAGAGAGCAGGGGATCACCCGACCGTCACAGGGCGGCACCGGCACGGGTACGGCACCCGAGACCCCGTGTGAGACCGTTCGCACCCGGGGACGGGCGCCGCAGCCGCACGGCCGCCGCCGTCCGTAGAACCGCTACCCCCGCCCCGGGCGCCGTACCCGGCTTCTCGCCCCCTGAGCAGCACCGGCCCCCACCGGTGCTGCTCCTCAGGGTACGGACGGGGGCGGGGAGCGGAAGTCCCTGTGCAGAACTGACGGTCCGGCGCGTTTATGGTGTGCCGCATGTTTCGTCTTGAGACAGAAGTCGACATGGCGCGGCGCGATCAGCTGCGGTCCCGTCTGAGGGAGACGAACACCGCGGCCTCCCCGGCCCTGCGCGCCCTGCGCGGCACCGCGGGCGCCCGCGAGGCCCCCCTGCACGTCTGGGTGTCGGACGCGGGCGGCGGCCTGGCCGGCGGGCTCGTCGGCCACACCTGGGCCGGCTGGCTGCATGTGACGTATCTGTGGGTCGACGCCCGCCACCGGGGCGCGGGCCTGGGATCGCGCCTGCTGTCCGAGGCGGAACACGTCGCCCGCACCGACCGGGCCTGCCGCGCGGCGCGCCTGGAGACCTGGGACTTCCAGGCGCCCGGCTTCTACCGGAAGCGGGGCTACGAGGTGGTGGGCGTGATCCCCGACTACCCGCCGGGGATCACCGAGTACACGCTGACGAAAGCGCTGGCCTGACTCAGGCCAGCCGCCGCGCCCCCGCCGAGGGCACCGCCTCGAACACGCGCGGCGCGGTGAGACCGGCCCGCGCGAACGCCTCCTGGACCGCCTTGGTGAGGGTGTCCACGTCCGCGGCGCGGGCCAGGACGATCGCCGAGCCGCCGAATCCGCCGCCCGTCATCCGGGCGCCGAGCGCCCCCTCGGCCAGGGCGGTGTCGACGACGAGGTCCAGTTCGCGGCAGGAGATGCGGAAGTCGTCCCGCAGCGAGGCGTGCCCCTCGGTCAGGACCGGCCCGATGGCCGCGGTGTCGCCCGCCTCCAGCAGGGACACCACCCGCTCCACCCGCTCGTCCTCGGTGACGACGTGCCGGACCAGGCGGCGCACCTCCTCGTCGTCGCCGAGCCGCTCCAGCGCCGCGTCCAGTCCGGCGTAGGGCACGTCGCGCAGGGCGTCGACGCCGAGCAGGGCGGCGCCCTTCTCGCAGCCGGCGCGGCGCTTGCCGTACTCGCCCTCGCTGTGGGCGTGCTTGACCTGGGTGTCGACCACCAGCAGGCGCATGCCCTCGG
The DNA here is from genome assembly GCF_040680575.1 of Streptomyces sp. NPDC052020. Taxonomy (NCBI): domain Bacteria; kingdom Bacillati; phylum Actinomycetota; class Actinomycetes; order Kitasatosporales; family Streptomycetaceae; genus Streptomyces; species Streptomyces sp. NPDC052020. The sequence goes on along the minus strand of NZ_JBFAWY010000024.1, from coordinate 5,192 downwards.
CTGCCAGGTCGAAGGGGATCTGCCGCTGGGACAGGTCGCGGGTGTCCAGGAACAGGGCGTGGCCGGCCTCGCAGCAGGCCGCGGCGGTCTGGTCCATGATGCCGACGGGGGCGCCGACGTAGACGTTCTCCGCGCGCTGGCACAGCCGGGCCAGCTGCCAGCCGCGCAGGCCGAGGCCGTACAGGTCGTTGAGGGCGAACGCCACCACGACCTCCAGCGCGGCCGACGACGACAGGCCCGCGCCCGCCGGGACCGTCGAGGCCAGGTGGACGTCGGCGCCGGTCACCTCGTGGCCGGCCTCGCGCAGCGCCCAGACGACGCCCGCCGGGTACGCCGTCCAGCCCCGGTCGGTCCCGGGGGCGAGGTCCGCCACGCGCAGCTCGGTCACGCCGCCTTCGACGTCCGCCGAGTGCAGGCGCAGTACGCCGTCCTCGCGCCGGGACACGGCGGCGACGGCCGTGTGCGGCAGGGCGAACGGCATGACGAAGCCGTCGTTGTAGTCGGTGTGTTCACCGATGAGGTTCACCCGGCCCGGCGCCGCCCACACTCCTTCCGGACCTGCCCCGTACAGCCGTGCGAACCGCTCGGCGACAGCCTGTGCGACAGCCTCGCTCATCCCTGACCCTGACCCTTCGTGACGTTCTACTGCGCGCGCTTCCGCGCGAACTCCCACGCGTCCGCGACGATCTCCGCGAGGTCCGCGCGCGACGGATTCCAGCCCAGCTTCTCGCGTGCGGTCGCGGCCGACGCCACCAGGACCGCCGGATCGCCGCCGCGGCGGGGCGCGACGACCTCGGGGATGGGGTGGCCGGTGACCCGGCGGGCCGTCTCGACGACCTCGCGCACCGAGAAGCCGTTGCCGTTGCCGAGGTTGCAGATCAGGTGCTCGCCGGGGGCGGCCGCGCCCAGCGCCAGCAGATGCGCCTCGGCCAGGTCCGCCACGTGGATGTAGTCGCGGACGCAGGTGCCGTCCGGCGTCGGGTAGTCGTCGCCGTAGACGGAGATCGCCTCGCGCCGGCCCTGCGCGACCTGGAGGACGAGCGGGATCAGGTGCGACTCGGGGTCGTGGCGCTCGCCGTACTCGCGGTAGGCGCCGGCCACGTTGAAGTAGCGCAGCGACACGGCGCCCAGGCCGTGCGCGGCGGCCTCTCCGGTGATCATGTGGTCGACGGCGAGCTTGGAGGCGCCGTAGGGGCTGGTGGGCCGGGTCGGCGCGGACTCCGTGATCGGGACCTGCTCGGGCTCGCCGTAGGTCGCCGCCGTGGAGGAGAACACCAGCGTGCGCACGCCCGCGGCGCGCATGGCCGCCAGCAGGGCCATGGTGCCGCCGACGTTGTTGTCCCAGTACTTCTCCGGCTTCACCACCGACTCGCCGACCTGCGAGAACGCGGCGAAGTGCAGCACCCCGTCGTAGGAGGCGTCCAGCCACTTGGCGGCGTCGCGAATGTCGCCCTCGACGAAGGAGGCACCGGCGGGCACGCCCTGGCGGAAGCCCGTGGAGAGGTTGTCGAGCACGACGACCTCGTGCCCCGCCTCCAGCAGGTGCTGGGCGACGACGCTGCCGACGTACCCCGCGCCTCCGGTGACCAGGTACTTCCCACTCATCAACTCGCTACCTCTCGCAGTCGCTCGGCCGCGCGCTCCGGCGGCACGTCGTTGATGAACACGCTCATGCCGGACTCGGAACCCGCGAGGAACTTCAGCTTGCCGGACGTACGGCGAATGGTGAAAAGCTCGAGGTGGAGCGCGAAATCGTCGCGGCCGACCCCGTCGAACTCCTCCAGCTGCCCGAACGGGGCCTGGTGCCAGGCCGCGATGTACGGCGTCGGAGGCTCCCCTTCACCGAAGATCCGGTCGAAGCGCCTCAACAGTTCCAGATACACCTGGGGAAACTCTGTGCGTGCCGCCTCGTCCAGCCCCAGCAGGTCGGGGACCCGGCGCTTGGGGTACAGGTGCACCTCGTACGGCCAGTGCGCGGCGTACGGCACGAAGGCGACCCAGTGTTCACCCTCAAGGACGACCCGCTCCCCGGCCCGTTCCCGCTCCACCACGGCGTCGAACAGGTTCTCCCCGCCCGTCGCCTCCTTGTGGGCGGCGAGTGAACGGAGCATCAGCGCGGTGCGCGGAGTGGTGAAGGGGTAAGCGTAGATCTGCCCGTGCGGGTGACCCAGCGTGACGCCGATCTCGGCGCCCCGGTTCTCGAAGCAGAACACCTGTTCAACGGAGGGCAGATGGGACAGCTCCGACGTCCGGTCCGTCCAGGCGTCCAGGACCAGCCGGGCCTGCTCCTCACTCAGATCGGCGAAGGAGGCCCGGTGGTCGGAGGTGAAGCACACGACCTCGCACCGCCCGGAGTCGCCGGCCAGCGAGGGGAAGCGGTTCTCGAAGACCACGACGTCGTACGAGGAGTCCGGGATCTCGCTCAGCCGCTCGCCCTGCGAGGGGCACAGGGGGCATTCGTCGGCGGGCGGGTGGTACGTGCGCCCCTGCCGGTGCGAGGCGACGGCCACCGCGTCGCCGAGCAGCACGTCCCGCCGGATCTCGGACGTGGTGACGGTCCGCTCCAGGGGGCGGCGGTCGACGGCGTCCCGCACGGTGTCGTCGCGCAGGTCGTAGTAGATGAGCTCGCGGCCGTCGGCCAGCCGGGTCGAAGTCTTCTTCACTGCCGGACTCCTCTACGCCCGCACCCAATCACTCAACACAATCAAACATAACACACCACAACCGATCACCCACGTTCGCTCATCACGATCAAACAAAGAACACCACCGAAAGTGTTCAATTCCTGAACGCGGAGGCGTAGGTTCCGTCCGGATCAGTTCGCGCAACGAAGCGAGTTCTCATGCAAACCCCCACATATCTGGCAGCCGAGCTACGGCTTCCCACCAACTGGCTCGACTACACGATCCTCGGGATCTACTTCGTCGTCGTCCTGGGTATCGGCTTCGCCGCCCGCCGCTCGGTCAAGACCAGCCTCGACTTCTTCCTGTCCGGCCGCTCCCTGCCGGCCTGGGTCACCGGTCTCGCCTTCGTCGCCGCCAACCTGGGCGCCACCGAGATCCTGGGCATGGCCGCCAACAGCGCGCAGTACGGCGTCTACACCACGCACTGGTACTGGATCGGCGCCATCCCCGCCATGGTCTTCCTGGGTCTGGTGATGATGCCGTTCTACTACGGCAGCAAGGTCCGCTCGGTCCCCGAGTTCCTCCTGCTCCGCTTCGACAAGGCGGCGCACCTGCTCAGCTCGATCCTCTTCGCCTTCGCCGCCATCCTGATCGCGGGCGTCAACCTGTACGCCCTGTCGATCGTCGTGGAAGCGCTGCTGGGCTGGCCGGACTGGGTGGCCATCGTGGTCGCCGGCGCGTTCGTCCTCGGCTACATCACGCTCGGCGGCCTGTCCTCGGCGATCTACAACGAGGTCCTGCAGTTCTTCGTGATCCTCGCCGCGCTCATCCCGATCACCGTGCTCGGCCTGAAGAAGGCCGGCGGCTGGGACGGCCTGTCCGACACCCTCACCGCACAGCACGGCGGGGACTTCCTGACCTCCTGGGGCGGCACCGGCATCGGCAGCGACAACCCGCTGGGCGCCAACTGGCTGACCATCGTCCTCGGCCTCGGCTTCGTGCTGTCCTTCGGCTACTGGACGACGAACTTCGCCGAGGTGCAGCGCGCCCTGTCCGCGAAGAACCTCTCCGCCGCGCAGCGCACGCCGCTCATCGCCGCCCTGCCGAAGATCTTCATCGTCTTCGTCGTGATGATCCCGGGCCTGGTCGCCGCCGCGCTGGTCCCGGACATCGGCACGCCCGGCTCCGACCTCCAGTACAACGACGCCATCCCGTACCTGATGGAGGCGCTGCTGCCCAACGGCGTGCTCGGCATCGCGGTGACCGGTCTGATGGCCGCGTTCATGGCGGGCATGGCGGCGAACGTGTCGTCCTTCAACACCGTCTTCACCGCCGACATCTGGGCGAAGTACGTGGTCCGGAACCGCCCGGACGAGTACTACGTGAAGTTCGGCCGCCTGATCACGGCGATCGGCGTCCTCGCCTCCATCGGCACGGCGTTCCTGGCCAAGTCCTTCTCGAACATCATGGCCTACCTCCAGACGCTGTTCTCCTTCTTCAACGTGCCGATGTTCGTGGTCTTCATCATCGGCATGTTCTGGAAGCGCGCGTCGATGAAGTCCGGCTTCTGGGGCCTGATCGCGGGCACCACCGCGGCGATGATCAACTACTTCGTCATCTACAAGCAGGGCATCATCGACATCCCCTCCGACCAGGGCGCCAACTTCGTCTCCGCGATCGCGGGCTTCGTCGCCGGCGCGGTGGTCATGGTGGCGGTGTCCCTGTTCACCAGGCCGAAGCCGGCCGCCGAGCTCCAGGGCCTGGTCTACGGCACCACGTCCCCCGGCATGTCCGAGCCGCCCGCCCAGGGCGACGACGCCTGGTACCGCAAGCCGGCCCTGCTGGGCTGGGGCGCGGTGATCCTGGCCGCCGCCTGCTACGTCCCGTTCTCGTTCTGACCGCGGGAGGATTGAGAGAGCATGTCCGATTCCTACTCCGACAAGGACGTCCAGCGGGAGGTCTCCGAACTGGAGACCAAGTCCGCCACGGCCGCCCGGCTGTTCGACATCCGGCGCATCATCGGGGGCCTGTTCGTCGTCTACGGCGTCATCGTCACGATCGCCGGCCTCACGGCGTCCGACGCCGACATCGACAAGGCCGAGGGCGTGAACATCAACCTGTGGACCGGGCTGGGGATGCTGCTGCTGGGCCTGTTCTTCCTGACCTGGCTCAAGCTCCGCCCCACGGCTCCGCCACCGCCGGACGAGTCACCGCGGTGAGGTGACCCGGCGTTCACCCGCCGGGTGAACGCCGGGCGGGTGGCCCGGCACCACGGTGACCACCGGGGTGCCGCCCGTATGGCACCGCCCGCGCCCGGGGAGCTGCCCGGCGTTGCCGTGACCGCCGGAGCGGGACGCGCGGCCCGGCGCTGCCAGGGCGCCGCCCGCGCCGCCCTGGGGCACCTCCCAGGCCGTTCGAGCACTGGGGGAGGCACGACTGCCCGCGGTCAGCGGCTTCGCGCGCCCCCGCCGCCCCCGGAGTGGGCGTGCCACCCGCGGGCGCCCGCGGCGGGGAGGGGCGTGTCGGGGGGTGGCCGCCCGCAGCGGTTGGCGCGTCAACACCGGAACG
>NZ_JBFAWY010000023.1:0-124217 GCF_040680575.1 Streptomyces sp. NPDC052020 | reverse complement strand
GTGACCTCGCTCAGCCCGAGGTGCTTGACCTTGCCTTCGCGCACCAGCTCCGCCATGGTGCCGACGCTCTCCTCGATCGGGACGCTCCTCGTCGTCCCCTCCCGGGAAGAACGGGTTCTCCGGTTCCTCCGTCGTCGGCGACGGGGTCGTCGGCGTCGGGCTCGGCGACTCGGTCGTCGGCGTCGGGCTCGGCGACTGGGTCGTCGGCGTCGGCGACGGCGTCTGGGAGGTCGGCGGCGCGGAGGTGGGCTCCTCGGTCGTCGGCTCCTCGGTGGGCGTCGGGGTCGGGGCCGGCGTCGGCGTCACCGTCCGGGTCGGCTGGACCGCCGCGCCCTGCTTGGTCTCCAGGTCGAACCGGCTGATCCCGTCCAGCACGCCGAAGGTGTACGCCGCCCAGATCTGCGCCGGGAACCCGCCGCCGTTGACGCGGTCCTCGCCGCCCGCGCCGTACAGGGGGACCTGCCGGTGCGGCGGCTCGGGGTCCTCGCCGAACAGGCCGACGGAGGTGACCAGGTCCGGGGTGTAGCCGGTGAACCAGGCCGACTTGTTGTTGTCGGACGTGCCGGTCTTGCCGGCGACCTGCTGGCCGCCGCGCAGCGGGTTGTCCCGCACGGACTTCCGGGCCGTGCCGTCGTCGACCACGCCGGTCAGCACGGAGGTGACCGTGTCGGCGGCCTCGCGGCTGATGACCTGCTCGCCGACCGGGTCGGGGAGCTCCACCTTGCGGGAGTTGTGCTCGACCGACTTCACGACGGCCGGGGTGACCTTCTTGCCGTGGTTGTCGAGGGTGGCGTAGACCCCGGCCATCTCCAGCGGGCTCGCGCCCATCGAGCCCAGGGTCTGCGCGGGCACCGCGTCCATGCCCTCGGTCTCCATGCCGAGCTTGCCGGCGACCTCCACCACCTTGTCCATGCCGACGTCGACGCCCATCTGCGCGAAGACGGAGTTGACGGACTTGTTCATCGCCTGCTGGACGGTGACGTCGCCGTAGTCGACGTCGTCCTCGTTCTCGGGGGCGAAGCCGACCTTGCGGCCGCGGTCCACGACCGGGCGCTTGCTGGTGCCGTCGTACAGCGTGTTCGCGGTGATCGGCGTGCCGTCCTGGGTGGTGGCGTCCTCGTCGACGGCGGCGGCCAGGATGACCGGCTTGAAGGTGGAGGCGGGCTGGTAGTCGTCGCGGGTGGCGTTGTTGGTGAAGTGCTTCAGGTAGTCCGTGCCGCCGTACATCGCGACGACCGCGCCGGTCTTCGGGTCGACGGAGACCGCGCCCGCCTGGACGCCGGCGTCGGCCTCGTTCCCCTCGGGGTCCAGCTTGCTGGTGAGCTGCGTCTTGACGGACCGCTCCAGCGCCGCCTGCTTCTTCTTGTCGATGTTGAGGGTGAGGGTCCAGCCGCCGGCGTCGACCATGGCCTGGGCCTGCTTCACGTCCTCGGCGCTGCCCTGCGCGACCAGCTGCCGCGCCAGCGCGGCGTTGGCCGCGTTCACCAGGTAACCGGTCTGGCCGCCCATGCCGGGGTCGGGCCTCGGCTCCTTCGGCACCGGGAACTTCATGGCCCGGCGCTCGGCGGCGTCCAGCCAGTGCTGCTCGACCATGTTGTCCAGGACGTAGTTCCAGCGCTCCCGGACCAGCTTCTTGCCGGTGTCCGAGGCGATCGCCCAGTCGTACTGGTTCGGCGCCTGGAGCAGGGCCGCCAGGTAGGCGCCCTGCTCGACGGTGAGGTCCTCGGCGTCGACGCGGTAGTAGGCCTGCGCGGCGGCCTGGATGCCGTAGGCGCCGCGGCCGTAGTAGCTGGTGTTGACGTACCCGGCGAGGATGTAGTCCTTGGACTTCTCGCGGTCCAGCTTCAGGGAGATGACCAGTTCCTTCAGCTTGCGCGAGATGGTCTGGTCCTGGGTGAGGTAGTAGTTCTTGACGTACTGCTGGGTGATCGTGGAGCCGCCCTGCGCGCCCTTGCCCGCCAGGGTGTTGAGCAGACCGCGCGCGGTGCCCTTGAGGTCGACGCCGGCGTCCTTGTAGAAGGTCTTGTTCTCGGCGGCGACGAAGGTGTGCTGGACGTCCCTGGGCACCTTGGCCAGGTCGACGATCTCGCGGTTGCGGTCGCCGTCGCGGGTCATGACCGAGCCGTCGCTGTACTTGTAGACGTTGCTCTGGAGCTTGGCGTCGGCGTTCCCCTCGGGGATGTCGATGACCATGTACAGCACGATGAAGGCGCCCATGCCGAGCAGGCACAGGCCGAAGAACGCGCCGAGGATCTTCTTCCAGGTGAACAGCCGGCGTATGCCGCCCTTCCCGGCCGCGCCCGACGAACGGCGACGCCTCGGCGCCGCGCGGCGGCCACCGCGCTGCCGCGCTCGCCTCTCTTCCGCTCGTCCCATCGGTCCGATCCGCTCCGATTCGTTCACGTGTGCTCAGCAGTCACACAGGTTCCACGCTCAGGTCAGCTCAGAAAGCTAACACCGCCAGATACGACAAAGGGCGCCCGATCCGGTCTTTTACGGACGTGACAATCAGCACCCACCCCGTGGGAACCGACGCACGGGCGGGGTGTGAGGTTGCCGACGACGGGTAAAGTGATAGCAGTTAGCTAGACGTACGCTATGCGGGGCCGGGCAGACGCGGGGCCCCGCGGCACGAGAACGGGGGGACACCCATGTCCACGCATCACGCCCAGGCCGCCGCCGACGTCCCGGAGATGCCGGCCCCACGCGTCCGGGAGTTCCCGGCGCACAGCATCGGCGGGGGGCTGGCCCTGCTGCTGGGCCTGCTCGGGCTGCTGGCCGGAATCGGCATGATCGTCGCCGCGACGGCGGTCCCGGCGGCCGGCGCCAAGGCCGCGCTGATCGTCGTCGGCGCCCTGGTCGCCCTCGCCGCGTTCGTCGCGGTGTGCGGGCTGAACATGGTCGCGCCGGGCGAGGCGCGGGTCGTGCAGCTCTTCGGGCGGTACCGGGGCACGATCCGGCAGGACGGGCTGCGCTGGGTGAACCCGCTCACCTCGCGCACCAAGATCTCGACCCGGGTCCGCAACCACGAGACGGCCGTCCTGAAGGTCAACGACGCCTACGGCAACCCGATCGAGCTGGCCGCCGTCGTGGTGTGGCGGGTGGAGGACACCGCGCAGGCCACCTTCGAGGTCGACGACTACATCGAGTTCGTCTCCACCCAGACCGAGGCGGCCGTGCGGCACATCGCCATCGAGTACCCCTACGACGCCCACGAGGAGGACGGCCTGTCGCTGCGCGGCAACGCCGAGGAGATCACCGAGAAGCTCGCCGTCGAGCTCCACGCGCGCGTGGAGGCGGCCGGTGTGCAGATCATCGAGTCCCGCTTCACCCACCTGGCGTACGCTCCGGAGATCGCCTCCGCGATGCTCCAGCGGCAGCAGGCCGGGGCGGTCGTCGCGGCGCGGCGGCAGATCGTGGACGGGGCGGTCGGGATGGTCGAGGCGGCGCTCGCCCGGATCGCGCAGCAGGACATCGTGGAGCTGGACGAGGAGCGGAAGGCGGCGATGGTGTCGAACCTCATGGTGGTGCTCTGCGGGGACCGCTCCGCACAGCCCGTCCTGAACACGGGGACGCTCTACCAGTGACCGCTCCTTCCGGGGACTCCGCCCCGCGGCGCCGGCCGCAGCAGCGCAAGCAGGTCCTGCTGCGGCTGGACCCGCTGGTGTACGAGGCACTGGCCCGCTGGGCGGGCGACGAACTGCGCTCGGCCAACGCGCAGATCGAGTTCCTGCTGCGCCGGGCGCTGGCGGAGGCCGGCCGCCTGCCCGGCGGCGCCGGCCCCATCCCGCGCCGGGGACGGCCGCCCGCCGACCCCGGGGCGCCCGGCCGCCCGGCGGAACCGGAGAGCTGACGGGGCGGGCGGACCGGGCCGCGCGGGGCCGGACACGCCGGGCGCGCGGACCCGCACCGCCCGGCCCGGCGGACCCCGGAACCAGCCTCGAATCACCCCTGAGCCACCCCCGAACGGCCCCCGAACCGCCCGTTCACCGGCCTCGCCCCGCCGTACACACAGGGTGTATACACATCGCGTATACACCCTGTGTAGAGTGACGGCATGTCCATCGGTCACACCCTCCTCGGACTCCTGGAGTCCGGGCCCCGCCACGGCTACGACCTCAAGCGGGCCTTCGACGAGAAGTTCGGCCACGACCGGCCGCTCCACTACGGCCAGGTCTACTCGACCATGTCCCGCCTGCTGAAGAACGGCCTCGTCGAGGTCGACGGCATCGAGTCGGGCGGCGGGCCCGAGCGCAAGCGGTACGCGATCACCGACGCCGGGATCACGGACGTCGAGCAGTGGCTCGCCACGCCGGAGAAGCCCGAGCCGTACCTCCAGTCGACCCTGTACACCAAGGTCGTCCTGGCGCTGCTCACCCGGCGCGACGCCGCCGACATCCTCGACACCCAGCGCTCGGAGCATCTGCGCGGCATGCGCGTCCTCACCGACCGCAAGCGCAAGGGCGACCTGGCCGACCAGCTCATCTGCGACCACGCCCTGTTCCATCTGGAGGCCGACCTGCGCTGGCTGGAGCTGACCGCGGCCCGGCTCGACAAGCTCCGGGAAGCGGTGACCCGATGACGGCCCCCGCCGGTTCCCTGCTCGCCGCCGAGCGGCTGCACAAGACGTACGGCCCGACCGTCGCGCTCGACGGCGCCGGGTTCTCCATCCACCCCGGTGAGATCGTCGCCGTCATGGGCCCCTCCGGGTCCGGCAAGTCGACGCTGCTGCACTGCCTCGCCGGGATCGTGACCCCCGACTCGGGGACCATCACCTACGACGGGCGCGAGCTGTCCGCCATGAACGACGCCCAGCGCAGCGCGCTGCGGCGCGGCGAGTTCGGGTTCGTCTTCCAGTTCGGGCAGCTCGTGCCGGAGCTGACCTGTGTGGAGAACGTGGCCCTGCCGCTGCGGCTCAACGGCACGCCCCGCAAGGAGGCGGAGCGGGCCGCGCTGTCCTGGCTGGAGCGCCTGGAGGTCGACGACCTGGGGAAGAAGCGGCCCGGCGAGGTCTCCGGCGGGCAGGGGCAGCGGGTCGCGGTCGCCCGCGCGCTGGTCACCCACCCGCGGGTGCTGTTCGCCGACGAGCCGACCGGCGCGCTGGACTCCCTCAACGGGGAGCGGGTGATGGAGCTGCTCACCGAGGCCGCCCGCGCCACCAACGCCGCCGTCGTCCTGGTCACGCACGAGGCGCGGGTGGCCGCCTACTCCGACCGGGAGATCGTCGTACGGGACGGGAAGTCCCGGGACATGGAGCACGCCATATGAGCGCGCGGCAGTGGACCCGGGACCTGGCCCTGGGCGTCCGGTTCGCGTTCACCGGCGGACGCGAGGGATGGGTCCGGGCCCTGCTGACGGCCGTGGGCGTGGGGCTGGGGGTGGCGCTGCTGCTGCTGACCACGGCGATCCCGAACGCGCTCGCCGCCCGGCACGACCGGGAGATGGCGCGTTCGGACGACCTCGTCGTCTCCGCGCGGATCCCCCCGGCGGCCGACACCGTCGTGGTCGCCCACGTCGACACGGACTTCGGGGACACGACCGTACGGGGCCGCGCGCTGGAGCCCGAGGGGCCGCGGGCCCCGCTGCCGCCAGGCGTGGACCGGTTCCCGGCGGTCGGCGAGATGGTGGTCTCGCCCGCGCTGAAGAAGCTGCTGGAGTCGGACTCCGGGAGGCTGCTGCGGGAGCGGCTGCCGGACCGGATCGTCGGCACCATCGGCGAGAGCGGCCTGATCGGCTCGACGGAGCTCGCCTTCTACCGGGGCGGTGAGGATCTCGCCGCGTACATCGACGACGCCCGGGCGACCCGGATCGACGCGTTCGGCTTCGACGCGCCCTCGGAGCGGATGGACCCGGTCCTGCTCCTGCTGGTCCTGGTCGTCTTCGTCGTACTGCTGATGCCGGTCGCGGTCTTCATCGCCGCCGCCGTGCGGTTCGGCGGCGAGCGGCGCGACCGGCGGCTGGCGGCGCTGCGGCTGGTGGGCGCGGACAGCGGGATGACCCGGCGGATCGCCGCCGGCGAGGCGCTGGCGGGCGCGGTGCTGGGCCTGGTCTTCGGTGCCGTCTTCTTCCTGATCGGCCGTGAGGTGGCGGGCGGCGTCGAGGTGTACCGCGTCAGCGTGTTCCCGAGCTATCTCAACCCCTCGCCGCTGCTGGCCCTGCTGGTCGCGGTGGCGGTCCCGGCGGCGGCCGTGCTGGTGACGCTGCTGGCGCTGCGCGGCGTGGTCATCGAACCGCTGGGCGTGGTCCGCGCGGCCAAGCCCGCGCGGCGCCGGCTGTGGTGGCGGCTGCTGCTGCCGCTGGCCGGCCTCGGGTTGCTCTACCCCATGGTCGGCATGGGCCGCGCCCACGGCGAGTTCAACCAGTACCTCGTCACCGGCGGTGTGGTCCTGCTGCTGGTCGGCGTGACCACGCTGCTGCCGTGGGTGGTGGAGACGGTCGTCGCCCGGCTCGGCGGCGGCGCGGTCTCCTGGCAGCTGGCCGTGCGCCGGCTCCAGCTGAGCAGCGGTACGGCGGCCCGCATGGTCAACGGCATCGCGGTGGCCGTCGCCGGGGCGATCGCGCTCCAGATGCTGTTCGCGGGCGTGGACGACGACTACACGAAGAGCACCGGCCACGACCTGACGCGCGCGCAGATGCAGGTGGACGTGCCGCGAGCGGTGCCGCTGGAGAGCGCCGCCGCGAAGCTGCGGCGCACCGAGGGCGTGCGCGCGGTGTACGCCTACGCCGAGGGCATGACCGGCGACCGGCGCAGGGAGCCGCGCTTGAGCACCTGGGTGACGGCCGGCGACTGCGCCGCCCTGCGGGAGATCGCCACCCTGCCGTCCTGCGAGGACGGCGACGTGTTCGCGGTCCCGGGGGTGGAGTACGACACCGACACGGCCAAGCTCGCCGTGCCGGGCCGCACGCTCTACCTCGACCCGTCCTACGAGGGCGGCCCGGAGCGGGCCTCGGTCGCCTGGCGGGTGCCGCGGGACCTCAAGCGGGCGCGTCCGCGCACCTGGCTGACCGGTGCCGAGCGGGGCGGTTTCCTGATCACCCGGGGGGCGCTGCCCGCCGGGGCCGGGGCGACGCTGTTCCAGGAGGTCTACGTGGCCCTTGACCGGTCGGCCCAGAACGCGCGGGAGCAGGTGCGCAACACCGCCGCGGCCCTGCACCCGATGGCGAACGCCACGACATGGGCGGCCACCGAGCGGTCCGGCCGGTTCACCTCCATCCGCACCGGTCTGTTCGCCGGCGCCGCGTGTGTCCTGGCGCTGATCGGGGCGAGCCTGCTCGTCTCCCAGCTGGAGCAGTTGCGCGAGCGGCGCAAGCTGCTGTCGTCGCTGGTGGCGTTCGGCACCCGGCGACGCACGCTGAGCCTGTCGGTGCTGTGGCAGACGGCCGTCCCGATCGCCCTCGGCCTGCTGCTGGCCTCGGTGGTGGGGCTCAGCCTGGGCGCGGTGCTGCTGAAGATGACGGACACCCCGGTGCGCGTCGACTGGACGAGCGTGCTGTCGATGACCGGTGCCGGCGCCGCGGTCGTCCTGGTGGTGACCCTGCTCAGCCTGCCGCCGCTGCTGCGGCTGATGCGGCCGGACGGGCTGCGCACCGAGTAGCCGCCCGCCGGGCCGGTCCGGGCGGTGCGGACGGTCCGGGGCGGTCTCAGGCCGCGACGGTCCGCACCGGCAGGTCGCTCAGCGCCTCGCGCAGGGCCCCCGCCAGTTCCTCGTACTCCGCGGAGCGGGCGGCGCCCGTGCGCATGGCCAGGGCGATCCGGCGGGTGGGGGCCGGGTCGGCGAAGGACCCGGTCAGAAGCTGGCTGGAGCGGGAGGTCTCCACCCGGACGGCGGTGCGCGGCAGCAGCGTCACGCCGAGGCCCCCCGCCACCAGCTGCACCAGCGTGGACAGCCCGGCGGCCGTGGTGGTCGCCGGGACGTCCTCGCGCCCGGCCTCGCGGCAGATGTCGAGCGCCTGGTCGCGCAGGCAGTGGCCCTCGTCGAGGAGGAGCAGCCGCATCTCGCGCAGCGCCGAGCGGGGTATGCCCTCACGGCCTCCGAGCGGGTGGTCCAGGGGCGTGACCAGGACGAAGTCCTCGTCGAACAGGGGGAGCTCGGTGACGCCGGGCACGCCGAGCGGCACGGCCAGCAGCAGCAGGTCCAGCCGCCCGCCGGCCAGCCCGTCCAGCAGGCTGGCGGTCTGCTCCTCGTGGACCTGGAGGTCGAGGTCCGGGTAGCGCTCGTGCACCAGGCGCAGCACGGTGGGCAGCAGATACGGCGCGACGGTCGGGATGACGCCGAGCCGCAGCACGCCGGTGAACGGCGCCCGTACCGCCTCCGCCTCCTCCAGCAGCGCCCCGACCTCCGCCAGCACCGCCTTGGTCCGCACCGCGAGCCGCTCACCGGCGGTCGAGAGCAGTACCTTGCGCGTCGTACGCTCCACCAGGGTGACACCGAGTGCCTCCTCCAGGGCGGACACGGCGCCCGACAGGGCGGGCTGGCTCATGCCGATCGCGGCGGCGGCGTCACGGAAGTGCAGATGCTCGGCGACGGCCGCGAAGGCGCGGAGCTGGGCCAGGCTGGGCTGCCGCTTCTTGCCCGCGGTCATCCCCACAGCCGTACCTCCACCGCGTTCACGTCCATTCACGGTCATTAATAGCGACCTCCGATCAACCCGACCGAGTGTAGCTATTTCCCTAATCAATGGGCCCTGTGCCAACATCGGCAGCGTCCAACCCATGGGAAACGCTCGCAAAGCGGGTGTTTCTTCGCTGCAAGGAGAGCGTGTGCTCACTGTCGGTGACAAGTTCCCCGAGTTCGAACTGACCGCCTGCGTCTCGCTGGAGAAGGGCAAGGAGTTCGAGAAGATCAACCACAAGACCTACGAGGGCAAGTGGAAGATCATCTTCGCCTGGCCCAAGGACTTCACCTTCGTGTGCCCGACCGAGATCGCGGCCTTCGGCAAGCTGAACGACGAGTTCGCCGACCGCGACGCCCAGATCCTCGGCTTCTCCGGTGACTCCGAGTTCGTCCACCACGCCTGGCGCAAGGACCACGACGACCTGCGTGACCTGCCCTTCCCGATGATGGCCGACTCCAAGCACGAGCTCATGCGGGCGCTGGGCATCGAGGACGAGGAGGGCTTCGCCAAGCGCGCGGTCTTCATCGTCGACCAGAACAACGAGATCCAGTTCACCATGGTGACCGCGGGCTCCGTCGGCCGGAACCCGAAGGAGGTCCTGCGGGTCCTGGACGCCCTCCAGACCGACGAGCTGTGCCCCTGCAACTGGAGCAAGGGCGACGAGACGCTCGACCCGGTCGCGCTGCTGGCCGGGGAGTGATCTGACATGTCGCTCGACGCCCTGAAGTCCGCCATACCGGACTACGCCAAGGACCTGAAGCTCAACCTGGGCTCGGTCATCGGCAACTCCGAGCTGCCCGCCCAGCAGCTGTGGGGCACCGTGCTGGCGACCGCCATCGCCTCGCGCTCCCCCATCGTGCTGCGCGAGCTGGAGCCGGAGGCGAAGGCGAACCTCACGCCGGAGGCGTACACGGCCGCCAAGTCGGCCGCCGCCATCATGGCGATGAACAACGTCTTCTACCGCACCCGGCACCTGCTGTCGGACCACGAGTACGGCACCCTGCGCGCCGGTCTGCGGATGAACGTCATCGGCAACCCCGGTGTCGACAAGGTCGACTTCGAGCTGTGGTCCTTCGCGGTCTCCGCGATCAACGGCTGCGGCATGTGCCTCGACTCGCACGAGCAGGTCCTGCGCAAGGCGGGCCTGAGCCGCGAGACGGTCCAGGAGGCGTTCAAGATCGCCGCCGTGATCCAGGCCGTGGGCGCCACGCTGGACGCCGAGGCGGTCCTCGCCCAGTAGTCGTCCCCGCCGGTCGGTACGCCGAGGCCCCGCTCACCTCCCCCGGTGAGCGGGGCCTTGCCGTATTGCCCGGGCCGCCCGCGCCGCTCATTCCGCCGGCGCCTGCGGCGGGCGCGGCTCCTCGGGCGGCGAGGGCGAGGAGGCGGGGGAGGCCGGGACGTCCGCCGCCGGGGCCGCGTCCGTCGACGTCGCGCCGTGCGGCTTCGGGGCCTGCCGCAGGGCGGCCTCCCGGGAGTACGCCCGCAGATAGCCGGCGACGGTGTTCGTCACCGCGACCAGCGGTACGGCGACCACCGCGCCGCCGATGCCGGCCACCATGCCGCCGGCGGCGACCGAGAGCACCACCGCCAGCGGATGGACCCGCACCGCGCGCCCCAGGATGAACGGCTGGAGGATGTGCCCCTCGATCTGCTGCACCGCGAGGACCACGACCAGGGTCATGACGGCCGTGAAGACGCCCTGGGTGACCAGCGCGACGACGACCGCGAGCGCGCCCGAGACCACCGCGCCGACCAGCGGGACGAACGCGAACAGGAAGATGAACACGGCCAGCGGCACGGCCATCGGCACATCGAGGAAGTAGATGCCGAGACCGATGAAGATGGCGTCGATCAGGGCCACTATCACCGTGCCGCGGACGTACGCGGTGAGCGTGCGCCAGGCGCGCGGGCCGGCGCCGGCCACGCCCGGGCGGGCCGCCGCCGGCACCAGCTTCAGCGTCCACTCCCAGATGCGCTTGCCGTCGTAGAGCAGGAACAGCGTGGAGAAGACGGCCAGCAGGAGCCCGGTCAGCGCCTCGACGACGACCGTGACGCCCTCCAGGCCCATCGAGGTGATCTGCTCGGTGTTGGCGCCGACCGCCTCGCGCAGGTTCTTGGCGATCTCGTTGATCTGCTTGTCGGTCACATGGAACGGGCTGTTGAGCAGCCAGCGGCGCAACTCGTCGATGCCGTCCTGGACCTGGTCGGAGAGGGTGTCGATGTTCTCCATGACCTGCCAGGTCACGAACCAGCCGATCAGCCCCATCACGACGAAGCCCAGAATCGCCGTCATGGCCGTGGCCAGCCCCCGTGGCACGCCGTGCCGCCGCAGCCGTGCCACCGTCGGCTGGAGCACCGCCGTCATCAGCAGCGCGGCGACGAAGGCCAGCACGACCAGCTGGACGGCGCTGATCACCCGCATCAGCACCCAGACCGTGCCGGCGAGCACCAGCAGGCGCCAGCCGGCCTCCGCCGCGACGCGCACGCCCCACGGCACGGCCTGCGCGGGGTCGGGGCGGGCACGGACCGCGGGCGCGTAGTCCGGGGGCGGCGGGACGTGGTCGGCGGAGGGCGTGGCGTGCCCGGCGGGCGGTACGGGCCCGGTGTCCTCCGCGTCCACCTCGGCCCGGCGCTGGTCCAGCCGCCGGCTCATCTCCGTCAGACCGGTACCGATCCGGCCCAGCCACCCTGGCACTCGCGACATGATCCGTCCTCTTCCCCCGTCTCTCCGTACCACTCCCCCCTGGAGTCGTCGGATCCGACCGTACAGGGCGAAAGCCCCTCGCCGTAGGTCGGCGAGGGGCTGCGCGAGGTGGAGCGGGGCACCGGTGACGGTGCCGGGGGACGGCTCAGTACCAGTGGTTGGCCTGCCAGAAGGTCCAGGCGTCGCACGGGCTGCCGTACCGCTCGTTCATGTAGTTGAGGCCCCACTTGATCTGGGTGGCCGGATTGGTCTGCCAGTCGGCGCCCGCGGAGGCGTACTTGCCCGCCGGCAGGGCCTGGAAGAGACCGTAGGCGCCGGAGGAGGGGTTGACCGCCTTGTAGTTCCAGCTCGACTCGTGGTTCACGATGTTGCTGAAGCACTGGAACTGGCCGCCCGGCACCATCTGACGCGCCATCGCCTGGATCTGCGCGATGGAGTAGGAGCTCTGGACGGCGAAGCTGGTCGCGTCACGGCTCGCGTCGCGGCTGGCGGCTTCCCGCTTCTTCCGCTCCCGCTCCGCCGCCTCCTTGGCCGCCTTCTCCTTCTCGGCGGCCTCCTTCTTCGCGATGGCGGTCTCGGCGGCCGCCTTGCGGGCCGCCTCCTCGGCTTCCTTCTTGGCGCTCGCGTCCGCCGCGATGGCCTGTGCGTCGGCCTGCTGCGTCAGGGACGCGGTCTGCACCTGGGCCTGCTGTCCCGCGGGGATGTCCGCGAGCAGCGTCGTGCCCGCGGCCGTCGCTTCCGCGTCGTTGTTCTGCGCGGTGCTGCCCGAGGCAACGCCGACGACGCTTCCGACAGCGGTGACCGCCGTGGCCGAGGCCACTGCGAATCCCCGGACCGAGATCCGGCTCACACGGTTTCCTTCCAGCATCGCCCGCCTCGGTGACCCTGGCGGACGCAATCGTGCCCCTGGCACTGGCCTCCCCAACTACGGGGTCACGGGAGGCACGGGCCCGGTGAGCAACTCCCGTGGCGGGAGCGCCGCGTGGTGCTCGGGCGGCATACGACATCGCTATGGAATTGGGACTTCGTCCGTGGCGCCGTACCTCCCCCACGCCTGGACGGCGCGGAGGCACCCCCACGGGGCACAACTGTGTCGTATGCGGGGCCTGACAGGAGTGAGACTCTGCCGTAACCCGACGCCGGGAGGCAATTCCGCGTTGCGTGGGAAAGCTCACATCCCGTTTCTCCCAGGGGATTCCCGGAAAGCCGTACGCGCGAAGGCGCCGCCCGGCTAGGCTCTACGCCTTTTCCGGACGGCGCCAACTGCCGCGTTACCGGCCCTTACCGGTGTTCTGTCGTCAGATCTGCCCGTCTTCCAGCATTTCGGTCACCAGGGCGGCGATCTGGGACCTCTCGGACCGGGTGAGGGTGACGTGGGCGAACAGCGGATGCCCCTTCAGTCTCTCGACGACGGCGACGACTCCGTCGTACCGGCCGACCCGGAGGTTGTCCCGCTGGGCCACGTCGTGGGTCAGCACCACCCGTGAGTTGGCGCCGATCCGGGACAGCACGGTCAGCAGGACGTTGCGTTCCAGCGACTGGGCCTCGTCGACGATGACGAACGCGTCGTGCAGGGAGCGGCCCCGGATGTGGGTGAGCGGGAGCACCTCCAGCATCCCGCGCGCGGTGACCTCCTCGATGACCTCCCGGCTGGTGACCGCCGAGAGCGTGTCGAAGACGGCCTGCGCCCAGGGGCTCATCTTCTCCGCCTCGGTGCCGGGGAGATAGCCGAGCTCCTGCCCGCCCACCGCGTACAGCGGACGGAACACCATGATCTTCTCGTGCTGGCGGCGCTCCAGCACCGCCTCCAGCCCCGCGCACAGCGCCAGCGCCGACTTGCCGGTGCCGGCCCGGCCGCCCATCGAGACGATCCCGATGTCCGGGTCCAGGAGCAGGTCGAGGGCGATGCGCTGCTCGGCGCTGCGGCCCTTGACGCCGAACGCCTCCCGGTCGCCGCGCACCAGGCGGACCATGCCGTCGGGCATGACCCGGCCCAGCGCCCGGCCGCGCTCGGAGTGGATGGTCAGGCCGGTGTGCACGGGCAGGTCCGCGGCCTCGGGGACGTGGATGTGCCCTTCCTCGAAGAGGATGTCCACCTGTTCGGCGGACAGGGTGAGCTCGGCCATGCCGGTCCAGCCGGAGGCGTCCGTGATGGCCAGTTCGGCGCGGTACTCCTCGGCGAGCAGCCCGACGGAGGACGCCTTGATCCTGAGCGGGAGGTCCTTGGACACGACGGTGACGTCGAACCCCTCGGCCTGGAGGTTCCGCGCGACCGCGAGGATGCGGGAGTCGTTGTCCCCCAGGCGGTAGCCGCTGGGCAGCACGCTGGGGTCCGAGTGGTTGAGCTCGACGCGGAGGGTTCCGCCGAGGTCCCCGATCGGGAGGGGCGTGTCGAGGCGGCCGTACCGGACCCGGTAGTCGTCGAGCAGGCGCAGGGCCTGCCGGGCGAAGTAGCCGAGTTCGGGATGGTGCCGCTTGGCCTCCAGCTCCGTCACCACGACGACGGGGAGCACGACCTCGTGCTCGTCGAAGCGGCTCAGGGCGTTCGGGTCGGCCAGCAGGACGCTGGTGTCGAGGACATAGGTGCGCCGGTCTGGCTTGTGGCGCTGTGCGCTGGTCACCACGGAAGGACGTACCCCCTCGGATGAGGTCGGGGAGCGACGAGAGTGAGCTGGACCGGTCGTCGGCCGCGATGCACGGGCCGAGAACCGGCCCTGGCGCTCGTCGTCCGTGCGGTGACCACACGGTCGGGCTGGTGCAACGGGCCTCCCGGGCGGGCGGCTCCGGGCCTCCCGCTGAGATCCGACGCCCGTGGTTCGGGTGTCGGCCTGCCTGGGTTATGCCCGGCAACCGGCGCGGCCATGCCACGGCATATGACGGCGCGCCGGTGAACACCTCGTGAAGTGGGGCGAGTCCGCTCCGCCCGGCCTCGCCCGCTGCCCTCGGGGGCGCGCGTGTCAGCCGCCGAAACGGCGGTGGCGGGCCGCGTAGTCGCGCAGGGCGCGCAGGAAGTCGACCTTGCGGAAGGCCGGCCAGAAGACGTCGCAGAAGTAGTACTCGGAGTGCGCGGTCTGCCACAGCATGAAGCCGGACAGCCGCTGCTCGCCGCTGGTGCGGATGACGAGGTCCGGGTCGGGCTGGTCGCTGGTGTAGAGGTGCCGGCCGATCATGTCGATGTCGACGGCCTCGGCGAGCTCCTCGACCGAGGTGCCCTTGCCGGCGGCGTCGAGCAGCATGGAGCGGACCGCGTCGGCGATCTCCTGGCGTCCGCCGTAGCCGATGGCGACGTTGACGAGTATCCCGTCGACGTGCGCGGTGGCCTCCTCGGCTTCCTTGAGGGTGCTCTGCATCTGCGCCGGCAGCAAGTCGAGCGCGCCGACGTGGTGCACGCGCCAGCGGCCGTCGGCGGCCAGTGAGCGGACGACGTCCTCGATGATCCCGAGCAGCGGGACCAGTTCCTCCTGCGGCCGGTCGAAGTTGTCCGTCGACAGCAGCCAGAGCGTGACGACCTCGACGTCCGTCTCGGCGCACCAGCCGAGGAACTCCTCGATCTTGTGCGCGCCGGCCCGGTGGCCCTGGGCGGTGGTGGAACCGGCGGCCTTCGCCCAGCGGCGGTTGCCGTCCATGATGACGCCGATGTGCTTGGGCACCTGTGCGTGGTCCAGGTGGCCCTCCACCCGGCGTGCGTACAGCCGGACCAGCAGGCTGCGCAGTGTGTCGCGCAGGTTCACGTGATTGTCAGCCCCTCCGTACGGATCGGACAGGCGCGGCGTCGGCCCAGGCACGGCCGAGGGCGGTCTCTGTCCGTATGGCGGTCCCCCGGAGGCGAAGCCTACCGCTGCGGGGGCCCGGGGTGGGGGCGGGGTGTGACGGACGGGGGCTGTGGGTTCGATGGGATGAGTGTGCTGGGACTGGGCGCGGCCCGGGAGGGGCGGTGCGCCCGGCCGCGGGGAGCAGCGGGGAGGCACGGGCGCGCAGAGAGGGCGGGAGGGGGCGCGGGCCTGTGACCAGGGAAGAAAAACGGGCCGGTCCGTGGGGGGGGAGACGGACCGGCCCGAGGGGGGGGTTCCACCATAACCCTTCGTAAGGGATGTTGCGTGCATCGGCGGGAAACAACTACTCTCCGGAGCCACCCGGCGACGCCGCGCTTGACGCGGAATGCCTTGTTCACAGTGGACGCCCGGCCGGAAGACAGCGGAATCACAGGGGATCCGGGTGAGATGCCGAGGCATCCGGGGGGATGCGTGCGCGGGGGCTCGCACGGCGTGTCCGCACCGGTATCCCCCACCCGGGTGACCCGGGTCGCGCGCGCCCTCCCTCGACCGGCGTACACAGGGGGCGTGGCACCGCGCAGCCCCCTCCACTGCGCGGTACCCCTCGCGCAGCTTTGCTGGCGCGAATGCATTGGTCTGAACTTATGTGATCACGCGCACCGGATGCGAGGGGGATGCATAACGATGTGGAAACTCTGCGAGGATCTGCGGGCGTTGCGTCACCGGTTGCCCGTGTTTGCCGCCTACCGAGATCGAGGAGGTGCTCCTGGAGGGCGATCCGGCCTGGGTGGCGGCCGGGGGCCGCTCGGGCGCCTGGCGGCGCGCCGTGAAGGGGAACCGGCCGAACAGGCCGCCCGCGTGGGCGCCGTGCTGGAGGCGGAGGCGGAGCTGGTGGTGGGGAAGGTGACGGTGGGCCCGCTCGCGTGAGGCCGGCCGGCCCCCGTCCGCCCGGTCACCGGCCGGGTCTGCGGGCCTCGAAGAGGTGCCGGGCGCTGTGCGCGACGAAGGGGCCCTCGGCCTCGATCCGCTGGTGCAGGGCCCGCAGGCGCGGCTCGTACTCCTCGACGGTGAAGCCGGGCACCATCCAGACCACCTTGCGCAGGAAGTGGACGACGGCGCCGATGTCGTGGAACTCGATCCGCAGCCGCTCCGCGCGCAGGTCGGTGATCTCCAGCCCGGCGGCCTCGGCGGCGGCGCGCTCCCGGTCGGGGTGCCGGGCGGTGCGGGACTCCTCCGGCAGGGGGCCGAGGAAGTACTCGACGAGTTCGAAGACGCTGGCCGGACCGACGTGCTGGGCGAAGTAGGTGCCGCCCGGCTCCAGGACGCGGGTGATCTCCGTCCAGTGGGGCTCGACGGGGTGCCGGCTCACGACGAGATCGAAGGATCCGTCCGCGAAGGGCAGCGGCGCGTCCTCGGGCGAGGCGACGACCGCGACGCCGCGCGGACGCAGCAGGGCGGCGGCCTCGGCGACGTTGGGCGGCCAGCCCTCGGTGGCGACGACCAGCCGGGGCCGGCGCGGGGCGGTGCCGAGCGCGAAGTCCAGCACCTCCCCTCCCCCGGTCTGCACGTCCAGCACGGCCCGCGCACCGCCCAGCCGGCCGGCCATCGACCGCGCGTACCCCCACGAGGGCCGCGCCTCGGTGGCCCGCCCCTCGAACCACGAGAAGTCCCAGCCTTCGGTGGGGGCGGCGACGGCCTCGGCGACCAGGTCTTCGAAGGCGCGGGACGGCGGGCGGGCAGGGGAGGACTGGGGGGCCATGGCGTCGTTCCTACCCGGGGGCCGCGGGGCGGGCAACCGATTTCGGGGCGGGGGACGGTTGGCCGGGGCGGTGCGGGGCAGATCCGTCGAGGCCGGGGACGTGGGTGAGGCGGAGCGGAGGGCTCGGGTATGCGGCGGCGATGGTCCGACGGGCGGGGGACGCTGATCGTGCGCGCGGGGGCCGGGGAGACGCCGGTGAGCGTCCCGCTGGAGATCGCCGCCTCCTACCGCGCCCGCACCAGGGGGCTGCTGGGCCGGGACGCCGTCGACGGCGCGATGCTGCTGACCCCGGCCGCCGGTGTGCACACCTTCCGCATGCGGTTCCCCATCGACGTGGCCTACCTGGACCGGCACCTCACGGTCCTCGCCGTCCGGACCATGCGGCCGGGCCGGCTGGGCCTGCCGCGCGTGGGCGCCCGGCACGTCCTGGAGGCGGGGGCCGGGGCGATGGCGAGGTGGGGGCTGCGGGCCGGGGGGCGGGTGACGGTGGTGCCGGGATAGACCGCCGCCGTCTCCCGCCGCGCCCTCGGCCGCCGCGGACGCCGCGTCACCGGCCGGGTACGACGGCCGTGGTCAGCCCTCCGAACGCGGGAAGGACACCTCGACCCGCCGGTTCTTCTTCCGTCCCGCCTCGGTCGCGTTGTCGGCGATCGGGTACTGCTCGCCGTAGCCGCGCACCTCGTACGTGATGTCCGCGTCGTCCAGTTCCTGGACCAGGATCTGCTGTACGGCGTCGGCGCGCCGCTTGGACAGGACGTCGCCGTGGGCGGAGGAGCCGAGGTCGTCGGTGAAGCCGAAGACGCGGATCCTCGTGGCGTTCTGCGCCCTGATCTCCTCGGCGATGCCGGCGACACGGGCCCGGGACTCGGCGCTCAGCCTGGCGCTGTCCTTGCCGAACAGCACCTCGGCCTGGAGCGCGAACTTCACGTCCGCGTTGGTGTCCTCACGGCGTTCGTCACCGCTCTGGTCCTCCACGACCGACTTGATGTCCAGCACTTTCGCCTGGGCGAGCGTCGCACCGTCCGGAAGCTTGAGATCGGGGTCGTTGGGGTCCGGCTCGACGGGGGCGGAGGCGGACGCCTCGGTGCCCGGGGGCACGCTGGGGCCCTCGTCGGCGCGGGCCGGCCCGGCGGTGACGAGCAGGAGGGTGGTGGTGGCGAGGGCGAGAGCCAGACGGGTGGGGGTCATCGGTGCCTCACCCGGAGATCTGGATGGTGCCGCTGGAGAATGTCGGCAACTGGAAGGTGACCTCGGTCGTGGTTGCGGGCGGAGCGGGGAACTGCATGAACACGGAGAGACTGTCACCGGCCTTGATCGTGGAGAATCCCGTGGTCGTCAGCGGACGGCCATCCGTGTCACGGAGCACGTAGTACCGCTTCTTCCCCTTCGGGTCCACCAACGTGGCACCGCCGAGCGACCGGCCGTTTCTCACGATCTCGGTTTCGTTGCCACTCAACGCCGCGGGGACGACGGCGGCCTTGGCGCCATCGTTCTTGAGAGTGCCGTTCACCGTGATGAATCCGCCGGAATCGCGCTGCGCCGAGGTGATCCGGAGAAACAGCCCGTCCGAGCCTTTCATTTCGGCCAGCGGCTCTTCCGACTGCCCTTCTTGCGCAGTCGGCGCGGAATCGCCCTCCTTGGAGGAGGATGCCGAACTCCGCGGTTTGTCGTCGTCCCCGCTACCGCAGCCTGCCGCAGTGAGCGCCAGTCCGGCCATGACAAGCAGCGCGAGTGACCCTCTGAGCGCCTGCGTCGTGAACCGAATGCTCATGACTCCGTTTCCTTCATCACTCGTTGTCCGCTTCCCAGTCGGCCAGATGGACGTCAAAGAGGTCATCGGCTTCCGGCAGGTCGACGAGGTGGTCCGGGTCCAGGACCCAGTCTCTGTCCTCGCACGTGAGCTGTGGCAGTACGTCGTCCCCGGAATCCTCCGGAGGAAGTCCGCAGCGGGCTTCGATGACCGCGTGGGCGGTCGCCCGGGACTTCTTGTCCGCGGTGCCGGGGACGATGGAATCCCCCACGGGCTTGTTCGTCTCGACTTCCACAGTGAATCCGAGGGGGCCTTGCGGACCGCAGTTCAACACGCGGGCATCGTTACGGGCGGCCAGTTCCTCGGCACGCCAGCAGGGAGAACCGATCCCCGTGACCTCACCTTCGAAGATGGCCTGCCACTTCGCCGGATCGAGCACGTTTTCTGCCCACACGTCCGCGAGTTCGTCCCGTGTCTCCTGTGCCGCTGCGAGCGCCGCCGCGTCAGCCGCTGTCTGAGCGCCGTTCCTGTTCACCGCCGCCTGGCCCACCGCGAGGTAGGCAAACGCAAGGAAGAGCAGACCTCCCACTACCGTGATGTAGATGGGGAAGGCCTGCCCTGTATCGCTGAACTTGCCCGGCCGCATCAGCCGCCGGTGACCTCGGCGATCTTCTGGGTGATCGCGTCGTAGATCGACTGCCCGATGTCCGTACCCGTGATCGCCAGCACGATCGCCACCACCACGGCGATGATCCCCAGATACTCCACCGCCGTCTGGCCCCGGTCGTCGTGGGCGGCACGAGTCCGCAGGTGCGAGGCGATGGTGTTGATCCAGTTGCTCATGCTGTTCCCCTCCACGGTGGCCGATTCCGCTTTCGACCCGGGCACGGTACGGCCGGGCCCCCCGTCCCCAAGAGGGCCCGAGGGCCCAATCCCGGGCCCAATCGAAGCCCCGGCGTCGCCTCCGGCTCCCCCCGCTCGTCATCGCGCCTCACTCCCGTCCCCGGCGAGTGCCCGGCACCGTGCCGAGCCATTTGGCCGCGGCCTCGGCCCGGCTGGTGCTCTGGAGCTTGGCGAAGATGCGGTTGATGTGGTTCTTGACCGTCTTCTCGCTGATGAAGCAGGTGGCGGCGATCTGCTGGTTCGTCATGCCGTACGCGATCAGGTCCATGATCTCCGCCTCCCTCGCGCTCAGCCGGTACGTCGACGGCCTGGACGACGACTGTCCCACAGAAGGTTGCAGATGCGAAAGAGTGCGGGCCGCATATTGCGGCGAATGGGTGGATGACAGCGGCACTTCGGCTCCGCCTAAGCGGAGTTCGGCGTTGTCCGTCGTCGCCATCGGTGAATCATTGCCGTGTGCAGTCGCACCTCCCAGCGGGAGGTCCGCCTGCTCCCCGTGGCCCGTCTCCGCCCGGATCCTCGCCAGCAGGGCCTCGGCCGCCGTCGGCGTGAAGTGGGGTTTGCCGCGTCCGATGTCCCGTACGGCGTCGGCGAGCTGGTCGGCCGTGAACTCGCCGTGGACCAGATAACCTCCGGCACCCCGGCGCAGAGCCTCCCGTACGGTGTCCGACTCGCCGCTGTACGTCAGCATCATCACGGGCGCGACGCGCACCAGGTACGGCAGGGCGGACAGGCCGTCGACGCCGGGCATGCGGACGTCGAGGAGGACGACGTCCGGGCGGTGTTCGAGGGCGGCCTCGCAGGCCTGGCGTCCGTCCGCGGCCTCGGCGACGACCTGGATGTCCCCCCGGCCGTTGAGCAGCGCGGTGAGGCCCGCGCGGACCACCGGGTTGTCGTCGGCGACCACCACCCGCAGGCAGGCCGGCCGGGTGGGCGCGGGCAGGCCGGGGAACGGGTCCGGGGGCGGTGGCTGCGGAGCTCCGGCGGGGCGTGCCGGGTGGTCGGTGAGGTCCGGCATCGGCGCGGCCTCCTCTCCTGTCGTCGGGACGGGCATGGCGGTGTTCAGGTGGCCGGGGGCGGGGCGCCGGTGGTGGTGAGGGCGGCCAGCGGCAGGTCCAGGCGGACCTCGGTGCCCTTGGGGTGGCCGCCCCGGCCGATGTGGAGGCGGGCGCCCACCGAGGTGGCCCGCTCGACCATGCCGACCAGGCCGAAGTGGCCGGTGCGGCGGAGTTGTTCGAGGGTGGTGTCCGCGGGCAGGCCGCGGCCGTCGTCGTACACGCTGAGGCGCAGCTGGTCGCCGTGGACGCCGGCCCGTACCTCGACGCGGGTCGGCGCCCCGTGGCGGTGGGCGTTCTCCATGGCCTCCGAGGCGATGGTGAGGAGCTGGCGGGCCACAGCGGGCGGGACGGGCGGAAGGGGCGTGCCGTCGTCTCCGGTCGGGTGGTAGGTGGCGCGCAGGCCGGTGCGGGCGCCGAAGTCGCGGGTGCGGGCGGCCAGTTCCGCCAGCAGGTCCGTGGCGTGGTCGGGGTCCGCCTCGCGGCGCAGGTCGGCCAGGAGTGCGCGGGACTCGGCGGCGGCCCTGCGGGCCGAGCGGGCCACCAGTTCCGCCTGCCGCCTGACGAGGGCCGGGTCCATCCGGTCCGCGCCCGCCGAGGCGGCGAGCCCGTCGGCCGCCAGGGCCACGCCGTGCAGGGTCTTGGCGACGGAGTCGTGCAGCTCGCGGGCGAGGCGGGCCCGTTCGGCGCCGACCGCCTCGGTGACGGCCAGACGGGCCCGCACGGCGGTCAGGGCCCGGGTGGCCGCGCCGAAGCGGAACATCAGGTTGCGCAGGCTGGAGCCGACGGCTCCGGCGATGACGCACAGGCCGGGCAGGAGCAGCGACTCCGCGGGGCCGGGCCGCGGGTCCCGCAGCGCCGTGTGGGCCAGCAGCAGGATCAGCGCCTGGAGCGAGGCGAAGACGGCCGCTCCGCGCCAGCCGTAGACCAGGCCGGCCAGGAGCGGGGTGCAGACGCTGACGTAGGCGAGCGTGGTGTCCGGGCCCGCCGAGACCAGCAGCAGCGCCCCGAAGAGGGTGTCCAGGCCCAGCAGGCTGGGGTGGCGCAGCAGGAGGGGGCCGAAGCGCTCCCAGTCCCGGAAGAGGACGTAGGAGCCCATGAAGGTGACGACCACCGCGGCGCCGACCAGGCGGACGCCCAGACCGGGGTTGGCGTTGAGCAGGGCGGAGGGGGCCGCCAGGGCGATCATGGCGAGGCGGAAGCCGAAGACCTGCCGGCACATGGCCTGGAGGGCGTTGATCTGGATGGGGAGGGTGGGCGGGTCCGTCCGGCCGTCCGCCGGTACCCGCCCGGGCGGCCCGGGCGGCCCCTCGCGGTCCGGTGCGCCGGCCGGCGCCTGCCCGGGCGGGGCCGTGCCCGCGGGCGGGGTGGTGATCTGCGGTGCCCCGTCCGGCGCGTCCGCGGTCGGCATGGTCCTCACCCGCCCCTCTACTCCCCTGTGATCGTCCCGAAGTCCGTACCGGAGCCGAGGATCAGGCCGGCGCCGAGCAGGAGCATCGTGGCCGGGACCATGAACGTGGTGATCATCATGGTGGCCTTGGGTACGGCGCGGGCCGCCTTGCGGCGGGCGTTCTGCGCGTCCGTGCGCCGCATGTCCCGGGCCAGGGACACCAGCGTGTCGACGATGGGCGCGCCGAGTTCCTCGCCCTGCTGCAGGGCCGTCACGAACATCGCCACCTGTTCGGAGTCGTTGCGGCGGCGCAGCTCCGCGAAGGCCTGGCGGCGGCTCATGCCGAGGTCCATCTGGCGCAGGGTGATGCGCAGTTCGTCCGCCCAGGGGCCTTCGTAGCGGGAGGCGACGCGGTCGAGGGCCTGGCGGAAGCCGAGGCCGGCGCTGACCACGACCGCCAGGACGTCGAGGAAGTCGGGAAGCGTCCGCTCGATGACGTCCTTGCGGACCCGGATCGCCGCCCAGATGCCGACCTCCGTCCAGAACGCGCCGAAGGCCAGCAGGAGCAGGGCGACCAGGATCTGGCCGCGCAGCAGGAAGACCAGGAAGCCGACGGCGCCGAGGAAGCCGTAGACCGCGCGGCGGGCGGCGTACCGGTCGATGGTCAGGCCGCCGGGGTTGCCCGCCAGGTCGATCTTGCGGCGGTACCGGGCCACCAGGGCGGGGCCCATGAGGCGCAGCACGGCGGGCGCGTACCGCATGCCCATGCGGTCGATCAGCGAGTCGACGGCGCCGGTGCGGGTGGCGCCGACCTCCAGGGCCAGGGCGAGGTCGGCGGGGAGTCTGGCCTCGGCCCGGTACATGCGGACGCCGGCGAAGACGCCCCAGACGGCGAGGCCCATGAGGGCGGCGAGCAGCAGTGCCATGTCGGTTTCCTCCCGGCCGGTCAGACGTCGATGCGGGACAGGCGGCGGATGAGGACGAAGCCGACGGCGTACAGCGCGAAGGCGACGATCACCGCGACCTGGCCGGCGGGTGAGCCGGTCATGCGTTCCAGGGCGCCGTCCTTCACCCCGTTCATCAGGAACAGCGAGCCGACGCCGAGGACGGGGACGGCGTACGAGGTCAGGGTGACCTGGGAGAGCTGGGTGCGGACCTCGCGCCGGGTCTCCTTGCGCTCCTCCAGGGTCTCGGTCAGGTTGCGCAGGGCGCTGACCACCTGGCCGCCCGCCCGGCTGGACAGCACCAGGGTGGTGACGAGGACGACCAGTTCGCGGGAGGGGAGGCGGTCGGCGAGTTCGCCGAGGGCGTCGTCCATGGAGGCGCCGACGGCGAGCTGGGCGGCCACCTTGCCGAGCTCCTCGCCGGCCGGGGCCTCCAGTTCCTCCGCCGCCATGGAGATCGCGGTGCGCAGCGCGAGGCCGGCCTGGGTGGCGTTGGCCAGGATGCGGGCGAGTTCCGGGAGCTGGTTGATGAACTTCTCGATGCGTTTCTGCCGCTGCCAGCCGAGGAACTGCGCCGCCGCCCACACGCCCAGCAGCCCGGCGAGCGGCCCGAAGAAGGGGGCCAGGGCGGCCTGGCCGATCAGCCACAGCCCGGCGACCGCGGCGAGCATGCAGACGGAGAACTCGCCGGGGGTGATGTCGAGGCCGGTCGCCGCCAGCCGCAGCTCCAGTTTCCGGCCCGCCTGCGTACGGCGCAGGCGGCGGTCCAGGGTGTCGAAGCGGCGCCGGCGGCCGGCGGACGGGACCTGCCCGGAGGCGGCCAGCCGGTCCGCCAGGGCCTGGCGCTGTGCCCTGCCCGCGGCGTAGGAGTGCACGCCCAGCACGGCCAGAACGCAGGTCAGCAGGGTGATGCCCGTGGTGAGCGGGACGAGGGTGCGCAGATCCATGGGGCGGTTCCTACCTACCTGGCTTCTCGGGTGGCGAGCTGGTCCGCGGTCCGGGCGACGCCGAACGCCTGCGGGATCGGCTGTCCCGCCATGTAGAGGCGGTCGGCGGTGCGGCGCGGGAGCGGGTAGTGCTCGTAGGCGCCGTGGACGCGGCCGTCGGCCGTCATCGGGCGGGCGTGGAAGCGGGCGACCGTGGCGAGGCGGTACGGCTCGCCGCCGTGGCTGTCGAGCAGGGCGACCTCGGTGATGCGGCGGGCGCCGTCGGCGAAGCGGGTGAGCTGGACGATGACGTCGACGGCGCTGTTGATCTGGTCGTGCAGGGCGACGAAGGGGATCTCCACGTCGGACATGGAGGCCAGGGTCTGCAACCGGGTCAGGGCGTCCTCGGCGCTGTTGGCGTGGACGGTGGCCAGGGAGCCGTCGTGGCCGGTCGACATCGCCTGGAGCATGTCGAGGGACTCGCCGCCGCGGACCTCGCCGACGACGATGCGGTCCGGGCGCATGCGCAGGGAGTTGCGGACCAGGTCGCGGATGGTGATGCGGCCCTTGCCCTCGACGTTCGCGGGCCGCGACTCCAGGCGGATCACGTGGGCCTGCTGGAGCTGGAGCTCGGCGGAGTCCT
The DNA here is from genome assembly GCF_040680575.1 of Streptomyces sp. NPDC052020. Classification (NCBI taxonomy): domain Bacteria; kingdom Bacillati; phylum Actinomycetota; class Actinomycetes; order Kitasatosporales; family Streptomycetaceae; genus Streptomyces; species Streptomyces sp. NPDC052020. The sequence goes on along the minus strand of NZ_JBFAWY010000023.1, from coordinate 99,754 downwards.
CGATGGTGATGATGCGCTCGTGCTCCGGGATCAGGCCGGACAGGGCGTTGAGGAGGGTGGTCTTCCCGGTTCCGGTCGCGCCGGAGACGATGATGTTGAAGCGGGCCCGCACCAGTCCGGCCAGCAGGTACAGCATGTGCTCGTCCAGCGAGCCGAGCCCGATGAGCTCCTGGAGGGTGAAGGAGCGCGGGAACCGGCGGATGGTGAGGGTGGCGCCGGTCAGGGACAGCGGCGGGATGATGACGTTGACGCGTTCGCCGGAGGGGAGGCGGGCGTCGACCATCGGATGGGACTCGTCCACGCGGCGGTTGACCGTGGAGACGATCCGCTCGATGGTCTGCATCAGCTGGTCGTGGGAGGCGAAGCGGAGCGGGAGCTGCTCGACCCGGCCGCCGCGCTCGACGAAGATCGCGTCGGGGCCGTTCACCATGATCTCCGTGATGGACGCGTCTTCGAGCAGCGGCTCCAGGATGCCGAGGCCGAGCGCCTCGTCGACGACCCGGCGGATCAGCTGGGAGCGCTCCACGGTCGACAGCACCGGGCCCTCGCGGCTGATGATGTGCCCGAGCACCCGCTCCAGCCGTGCCCTGCGCTCGGCGGCGGCGAGCGAACTCATCTCCGCCAGGTCGATCTCCTCCAGCAGCTTGGACCGGTAGGAGGCGACCAGATGACCGTCCTCGCCCCGGCCACCGGCGTGCTCCTCGGGGGTGTGGATGCGTGCGCGCAGGCTCATGGTCCGGTGCTCCTCGCTCCTTGTCCGCGTGGGTCGTTCAGTGGTCGAGCGGCATGGTCGCGGTCCTGGTCGCGTCCCCGAAGTCCCAGCCGGGCACGATCGAGGGGATGTCGACGGTGGCGGTGACCGTCACCTCGCCGGCGCCGTAGGACGGCGGGCAGTCGGTGCCGTCGGCCAGCCAGCCGCTGACGACGGACGCGCAGGCGTCCTGGGCGCTCTCCTGGAGGGAGGCGCTGCGCGCGCCGGCCCGGGCCGCCGTGCCCGCCTGCTGGGCGGTGTAGGCGATCAGGCCGAGCTGTACGGCGGCCATGGCGACGGCGATCAGGACGGGCAGGAAGCCGATGTACTCGATGGCGGCCTGCCCCCGGTCGCCGCCCCGCCCCCGAAGGTTCCCGGGCCGGGACCGGCCGTACGGCGTTCCGGCCCCCGGCTGCGCGGGCCGCCCGTCCGTACGGCTTCGTGTACGACTTTCCGTACGACCTCGCGTACGCCTTTCCCCGGGCCGGTCCGTACGCCGTACCGTCCGTTTCTCCGTGCGCATCTCAGTCCTTCTCCTCCTCGACCGCGCCCGCGTGGCCTTGCACGTCGAACGGGAGCCCGATCGTGCCGGGGAAGAGGAGCGGGACCCTCAGGTCGACGTCGGCGGTGACATAACCGCCGGCGGTGCCGCAGTCGACGGCCGCGCCGCCCTGCCAGGCGTCCGGCAGCTTCTCCAGGCCGGCCTGCCGGCAGGCGCCCTGCCGGGCCCCCGGCGCCGCCGCGGTCGCCGCGCGGACGGCCTCGTCCGCGGCGTTCCCGGCGAGCGTGAAGGTGTACCCGACGAGCACGAGCTGCCAGAGCACCACCAGCGTCAGGATGATCGTCGGCGTCATGCCGAGGAACTCGATGGTGACCTGGCCGGCGTCCCGCTCCCCCGGAGCCGTACGCGTCCTCGCGGCCGTACGCGTCCTCCTCATCCCCCCGCCTCCCTGCGGCGCCGGAAGCCCACCGCCGCCCGGTCCCCGCGCAGCCGGCCCGCCCGGTGGGAGCCCTCGGCGGCCCGCACCAGCCCCAGTTCGCCCGCGAGCGTCCACAGCGCCTGCTTCACCGTGCTCTTGCCGTCCAGCTCGTGGACCCGGCCGGCGTCCACCGCGCTCTGGAGCTCCTTGTAGTGCGCGGGGACGGTGGTGGCGGCGACCGCCGTGCCGGTGATCTTCTGGATCAGGGGCGGCTGGATCTCCGCGTTCCTGCCGTGGCGGTTGACGACGACGGTCGTCTCCTCCGCCTTGCGGATCTGGAGCCGGTCCCACATCCGCACCGCGCGCTTGGCGCCCCGGACGGCGACCACGTCCGGGGTGGTGACCAGCAGCGCCGTGTCGGCCATCTCCACGGCCGCCGCGCCGGCACCGCTGAGCTGGGCGCCGCAGTCGATGACGACGACGTCGTAGCGGGAGCGCAGGGCGCCGACGATCTGGCGGGCGGCGCGGTCGGTGACGTCCTCGCCGCGTTCGCCCTCGCCGGGGGCGAGCAGCAGGGCGACGCCGGTCTCGTGGCGGTAGACGGCGTCGGCCAGGACGCGGGGGGAGATGTCGCTGATGGCGGCCAGGTCGACGACCGAGCGGCGGAACTGGACGTCCAGGAAGGAGGCGACGTCCCCGGTCTGGAGGTCCAGGTCGACCAGGGCGGTACCGCGGCCGGACGCCTGGGCGGCGAGGGCGAGCTGGATGGCGGTCAGGGTCGCCCCGACCCCGCCTTTGGCGCCGCTGACGGTGACGACGGTCCCGCCGACGCCGGTGAACACGTCGCCGCCGGCGCCCAGGTGCCGCCGTACGCCCACCGACCACTGGGCCACCGCCTGGACCCGGCTGGCGAGTTCCTCGTAGCCGAGGGGGAGGGCGACCAGGCCGCGGGCGCCGTAGTCCATGGCGGCCTGGAAGAGACCGGGGCTGGCGTCGGAGGTGACGAGGATGACGCCGACCGCGGGGAAGCGCAGGGCCACGTCGCGGATCAGTTCCAGGGCCGGGACGGGGCCGATCCGCTCGTGGACGATCACGACCTCGGGAAGTTCGTCGACCGACTCGGCGGCCAGGCGGGCGAGGGCGTCGACGAGCTGGGTGGAGTCGACCACCGGGGTCACCGGTTCGGCGTCCGGGAGCTGGCTGAGCAGGGTCGTGATGGACCGGACCGCGTCCGCGTCGCCGACTGCCGGGAGGATCCTCGTGGGCATGCGGGCCTCTCACTTGTCCTTCGCGAGTTCGTACGTCCGGTCCTCGTCCGGCACGGTGGTGTCACCGCCGGGCGCGACCAGCGCGAGCCGGACCCGCTGGGCGAACGACTCGGCGTAGGTGATGCGCTGGGCGTCGATGGCGGACAGGGCGAAGGTGACGGGCACGGCGTCGGTGGGCTGCCGGCTCTGGCTCTTCTCGTCGGGTTGCAGCGCGGTGATCTCGCCGATGTCGAGTACCTTGGCGCCGGTCACAATGATCTTGGACTGGTCGGGGTCGCCCTCGCGCTGTCCCTCGAAGGTGGCGTACACGTTGACGGTGGAGCCCGGCGTGATCTTGCCCGCGACCCCGGTCGCCGCGTCGACCATGATGGCGACCTCCTGCTGGCCCGGCCTCAGGGCGGGCTGGTCGACGATCATGTCGCTCTGGAGCAGGGAGCCCTTCTTCAGGGTGGTCACGGCGATCTTGCCCTGGATCTGGCGGAGGTCGGTGACCGCGGTCTCCGGCAGCCAGCGCTCCGGCATCTCGGTCTTCTCGAACTGGACCGCCCTGAGCTCCGTGTACGGCTCCACTCTCGCTTTCAGCCGGTAGGCGGTGACCTCGGGCCCCACTTTCGACTTCACGTCGTTGATGACGGACAGCACGCCGGCGAAGGCACCGAGGGCGCAGAGGACCGACAGGATCAGCAGGATCACGCCGCGGCGCTGACGGGAGTTCATGAGCCGTGCAACCTCGTTGGGGGTGTCGGGCGAGCGGGGGCGGATGGAGCGGACGATCCGATCGGACCGGGCGGACCGGACGGCGGGCGGCGGGGGTCCGCGTGGCGGGCGGCGGACGGCGGTGCCGCGGGCCGGGCCCGGACCAGCCGTGCGCCCCCCGGGCCGGGACTCATCCGGAGCCCGCGCGGCTCGCCGGGCGGAACCGGTCGCGGCTCTCCTGGCGCTGGGCGGGGCGGCCGTCGCGGCGGTGGGGGTCGGGGAGGCGGTCGTCGGCCGGCGGCGCGGCGGAGCAGAACACGCAGCGGTCGCCGATGAGGTCGATGCCGCACCAGTGGCAGGGGTTCTGCCGTACGGACGTGACGAGCTGGTAGAGCACCGAGAGGTCCGGCAGGAAGGCGCAGAACTCGATCATCTTGCCGGTCCCCCACCAGGCGGCGGACTCGGCGGGGAGCGGGACCTCACGCAGTCCGAGGGTCCGCCAGGAACGCGCGAGGGTGCCGGTCACCCAGTCGGACTGCGCCTGGCCCTTGGCGACCAGCAGCCACGTCCCGAACTCCGGCCCCGACAGGTTGGCGCCGGGCCCGATCCGCACCAACTGCGGTACGGGGTGGGCGAGGACGCCGAACTGGCTCCCCGGCACCCAGGACTTGGCGTGCGCCTTCAGTCCCACGGGGACGCGGTCCAGCCGTGCGACGGAGCCGAGGAGCGCCCCGGCGTGGATGTAGTGGGTGAGCAGCCGGCCTGCCGAGGCGAGGACGCCGGGGCCGAGGTCGCAGGACGCCAGCTGGCGTAACTGCCGGGCCAGGACGGCGATCCCGAGCGGCGGCAGCGGTGGCCGGAACAGGGCGATGCGGTCGCTCTCCAGCAGGGACCGCACGGTGTACAGACGCCGCTCGACGGCGACGGGGACGGCCTGCGAACAGACGACGATCACATGCCCGTGCTGGTCGATGAGCGCCTGCATCTCGGCGAGCACCTGATCCAGCGGCCGTCTGCCGACGTCCTGGAGCACGGCGGCGGGCAGGGTCCGCTCGTCCTGCGGTGGCAGCGCCATGTCGGCACTGGTCACGGCAATGGCAGTTGGCACGCGCAGCTCCCCATTCCCCACACGCCCGTCGGTCGGCCGGGCGTCACTCCGGCCCAACCGGATGACTTCACTGCGTGACTACGTCAGCACTGTATCCACGCGTCTGTGACCGGAGAACAGCGTTTCTCCAGCTTGAAGGAACTGTTGCCACGCAAGGCGCATCAAAACGGGGCAGGGGGAACATCCTGCCGCGGGGCTGCCGGCCGTGGCCCGGCCCGGGCGCGAGCGCGGCGGGGGCCTCCTTGCACGGGGGCGCGTTGGCCGCTCGGGCGGGAAGCGGTGCGTCTGGGGTGGGCCACAGCCCGCCCCCCTTCACCACCGGCGGAGCTCCAGGAGCGCCTGGACGAAGGCGACACGCTCATCGATCACGGAATCGCGGAATCTGAAGCGGTTGTACAGGGCGAGACGTTCGAGGGCGAAGGGGCCGAAGCGGGCTGAAGTCGGCTTCCACGCCGTTCGCGTGGGGAACCACAAGGACGTCTCACCACTGTTGAGGATGAATTCGATGATGTGAAGAACGAGCCAAATGGGCCACAGGAGCGCAAAAGCGATGACCGATGGGATAGTGACGAGACGCGCGGAAAAAGAGCTCCCATCCGGCAGGGTGAACGCAGCGGGGCGCCAGACCCAGCTCTTGGGCGACAGGTCGAACACGGCGAGCTCGTTCTTATCCGGATCGAGTGCGACCAATTGCTGACGTCGTTGGGCCACAGCGACCACAGGCTCCAGCCCCTGCTGGTCTGCGTACACGGTGAATCGCGGCTTCAGCTCCGTGTCTACCCACGACCTGGGCAGGCCGCTTCCCACGTAAAGGGTTCGCTCCCCGTCCATTTTGATGCGGAACAGAAGCGGATAGGCCGCGTCCGGGCTATCGGTTTCCTGCGCCTTCGCGGCACACACACGGAAGGTGATCTTACTCATGAGGTCCGTCCGTCCCTGTCGCTCGCCGACAGCGCCTTGTCACCCAGCACGCGTGTCACCAACGTCCCGGGAAGAACATCTAGCCGCACACTTGTTCGGCGAAGGGTGCCGCGTGCGTCGGCACGGACGCCACCAACGCGATCCACGACCCGTCCGCGAACGCCAGCTCGAAGCGTCCTCGCTGGAGAACCCCCTTGGGCTGCACGCGGACGCCGAGGACAGCAGTCCGTGGAGCCTCCCACTGTGGTTCGAACGCCCGCACGGTCTGCCACAGTTTCGCGCGGTCCGCGAGCGCGAGCACCCGGTGGTCGGTGAACGCGACCGCCAGCGTCGGGGCCGGCAGACGCGCGGCCGTGTAGTGCGTCACCAGGAATTGCCCGGCCTGACTCTCCCAGTCACCGTGCATGCCCTTGCCGTGGGCCGTCCTCGTGAGGGCGTTGTCGACTGCCAGCTCCGCGCCCTCCGCCGCCCGCTCCAGCCCCGTGGTGGCCTTCGGTTCACTCGGCCGCAGAAGTCTCTGCACCGCACTGGGGAGGAGGCCCTTGAGTCGGCGCTCCAGCTCCCACTCCTTGGGCGGCTGTCGCGTCCAGGCCGGCCGCTCCGGCACCCCCGGCGCCAGATGGCACTCGCAGACCGCGATGAGCCGCTCCCCGGGCCGCAGGTGCGGTCGCACCTGGTCACGACAGTCCTTGTTCATCCCGCGCCTCTCCAGAACGGACGAGTGGTCAGCCGAAGGGATTGTCCCGGAACCGGGGCTCCGCCGTGCGCCGGTCGGGCTGCGACGGATTGGCGATGCCCAGTTCCTCACGGGCGGAGGTACTGGGATTACGGTTCCCGGCCAGCCGGTCATCGACCTCCCCGGCGCCGATCCCCGCGGCTCCCTCCAAGCCCTGCTGACGGGTCTGCCCGACGGGGTCGCCGGTGAGACCGGCCGCACCCAGCGCTGCCTTTCCGGTGTGCTTCACGACTCGATGGGCGGCGAAGGCCGCCAGACCGTCGGAAGTCCTCAAGTCTCCGGCGTGCTTCCACGTCCATGGTTTGGCGGTGCTGAATCTGTTCGTCTTGGCCAGCAGCTTGAGTGCCCTCATGGCCTCCGCGACCTTCTGCAACGCCCTGGCGAGCCGTGACACCTGGCTCGCGATCCGGGAGGTGGCCAACGCTCCCTCGGCGGCGGCCGCAGCGCTCCCGGCAGCCGCGGAAACGCCCGCTGTCAGTGCGGCGAAGGCCGCGGAGGCGGCCAGAGTGATGAGCGCCCATTCGATCAGCTCGCGGATGACCGTCTCGACCATCTCCTGAACTGCGCGGCACTCTTCGGCCGCTTCACGAAGCAGTTCCGCCGTCGCCTCCATGTCACCGGCCTCGGCTTCGAACTCCGCCTCCAGTCGGGCAAGTTCGTTCATGAAGGAGTCGGCGGCGTCACCCGACCATTCGTGTGCCAGATCCGCGCGGTCACGGCGCTGGTCGGCGACGAGATCGCGGATTTCACCGGCCTGTTTCGCCCACAGATCGGCCGCGTTCTGCAGTCCCTCGGGATCGCCGGTGACGCATTCCAGTGCTCGGCCAGTGGCTCCACGATGGGGCGCATCAGTTCGCCGAGCAGCCCGCTGAGCGGACTCATCCAGTCGTTGGCCTTGCCGTACGCATCGACCGCCGTGCCCGCCGGCCCGCTCATGCCGTTCCGCCAGACCGAGCCGCAAGGGAACGGAGGTGGTCCATCGTGTGGTCTTCCACCTCCTGGTACGAGCGGGCGGTACGTGCGATGAAGTCGGCGATCTGGTCTTGCTGTCCTGCGGCGAAGCCGAGGTTCTCCAGCGTGGCGTCGACGCGCTCGCGGTAGTCCTGGCCGGTCTGCTCGGAATCCGGAAGCTTTCCGAAAGCGTGAGCGCCGGGAGAATGCGCGCCCAACGCCTTACGAATACGGCGCAACCGGTCGGCACGGTCCTGCGCAGCTCTTGAAAACCGAAACAAAGCGACCTGGGCAACAGCATATTGTGACGCCATACATCCCCCCGGTCAGGCCGTTCTGTCGGTCAAGCGCGCCCAGGCTAGCAACTCATCGCAGCGTCGGCGGCCCCAGTCGGTAAGCCCGTGACATGAATGCGCAAGATGGCCCGGCACTTATTTGAGACAGGACGAAATCGGCTCGCTGACGTCTTACGAATGATCACTTTCGTCACTCGAGGGGGAACGACCAAGGTGGCCACCCGGCCTCCATCTGCCGCCGGGTCCGGGCGGGTTGGTCCGTACCAACCCCTTGACAAGCCAATTGGTCTGGACCACCTTGTACCTCCAGCGGTGGCCACCGTCTCCCATCCCCACTCCCCACTCCCCAACTCCCCACCGGAGGCCCCAGTGGACCCCGTACGCAGACGGCGCAGAGGACGGATACGGACGTGGTCGGGTGCCGTGGCCGTCGCTGTCGCGCTCAGTGGCACGGCAGCCGTCGGGCAGGCGTCCGCCGCGGACGTCAACAACGTCAGGAACGCCGGGTTCGAGGCCGGGCTGAGTGACTGGACCTGCTCCGCGGGCAGCGGTACGACGGTCTCCTCACCCGTGCACGGCGGCTCGGCCGCGCTGAAGGCGACGCCGTCCGGGCAGGACAACGCGCGGTGCGCGCAGACGGTCGCCGTCAAGCCGAACTCGACGTACGCCCTGAGCTCCTGGGTGCAGGGCGGCTACGTCTACCTGGGCGTCTCGGGCACCGGCACGACGGACGTGTCGACCTGGACGCAGGCCGCGAGCGGCTGGAAGGAGCTGCGGACCAGCTTCACCACCGGGCCGTCGACGACGTCCGTGACGCTGTACACGCACGGCTGGTACGGGCAGGCCGCGTACTACGCCGACGACGTGTCCGTGTACGGGCCCGACGGGGGCGGTGGCGGCGGTCCGGAGCCGTCGGTGCCGGCCGCGCCGGCCGGGCTGAGCGTGTCGGGGGCCACCGCCTCCTCCGTGTCGCTGCGGTGGAACGCCGTGCCGGGCGCGACCGGTTACACCGTCTACCGGGACGGGACCCGGGTGACCGCCGTGAGCGGCACGTCGGCGACCGTGACCGGGCTCGCCGCCGCCACGTCGTACTCCTTCCAGGTCACCGCGAGCAACGCGGCCGGCGAGTCGGCGAAGTCGGCGGCCGTGACCGGGCGGACGGCGGAGTCCGGGGACGGGGGCGGCGGCGGGGCGCTGCCCAAGCACGCCGTCACCGGCTACTGGCAGAACTTCGACAACGGCGCGACGGTGCAGCGGATCTCCGACGTGCCGGCCCACTACGACATCATCGCCGTCGCCTTCGCCGACGCGACCTCCACGCCGGGCGCCGTCACCTTCAACCTGGACACGGCGGGGCTCAAGGGGTACACCGTCGACCAGTTCAAGGCCGACATCAAGGCCAAGCAGGCCGCCGGGAAGAAGGTCATCATCTCGGTCGGCGGCGAGAAGGGCACCGTGTCGGTGAACAGCGCCGCCTCGGCCACCGCCTTCGCTGACTCCGTGTACGCGCTGATGCGGACGTACGGCTTCGACGGCGTCGACATCGACCTGGAGAACGGGCTCAACGCCACCTACATGACGCAGGCGCTGCGCGCGCTGTCCGCCAAGGCCGGGCCGTCCATGATCCTCACCATGGCGCCGCAGACCATCGACATGCAGTCGACGTCCAACTCCTACTTCCAGACGGCGCTGAACGTGAAGGACATCCTCACGGTCGTCAACATGCAGTACTACAACAGCGGCTCCATGCTGGGCTGCGACGGCAAGGTCTACAGCCAGGGCACCGTGGACTTCCTGACCGCGCTGGCCTGCATCCAACTGGAGGGCGGGCTCGCCCCCTCCCAGGTCGGTCTCGGGCTGCCGGCCTCCACCCGCGCCGCCGGGGGCGGGTACGTGGCGCCGGGCGTCGTCAACAACGCGCTGGACTGCCTGACGAAGGGGACCGGCTGCGGATCCTTCAAGCCGGCCAAGACCTATCCCGGCCTGCGCGGCGCCATGACCTGGTCGACCAACTGGGACGCCGCCACCGGCAACGCCTGGTCGAACGCGGTGGGGCCGCACGTGCACGCGCTTCCCTGAACGAGCCGCACCTCCCCGCAGACGCCCCGGCCGTCCCCCACGGCCGGGGCGTCTGCGTGTCCCGCGCCGGCCTGCGGTGGCACCCCGCACGGGGCGGTGCCGGGCGGTGTGACGGGGCTCACTCGGCGGGTGCTGCCGCCGAGTGAAACATTTCCCCTGGTCCACCGCATCAAGGAGGTGAAGACGATGCGGGATCGGCCCGGGGGGTACGGATGAGACAGGTCCACGCGGACGAGTACGCCGAGTTCGCGACGGCGCGGGCCGGGCATCTGTACCGCTCCGCCTGCCTGCTGACCGCCGGTGACACCCACCTCGCCGAGGACCTCGTCCAGGAGACGCTCGGGCGGCTGTACGTCCGCTGGCCGCGCATGGCCCGGGTCGGCAATCCGGCCGGGTACGCGCAGACCGTCCTCACCCGTGCCTTCCTCGCCCACCAGCGGCGCCGGGGCAGCAAGGAGCGGGCCACCGACGTCTTTCCCGACCTGCCCGGTGCCGCCGACGGGGACGCCTCCCTGCGGCTGACGCTGCTGGCGGCGCTGGGCCGGCTCCCCGCCAAGGACCGGGCCGTGGTGGTCCTGCGGTACTGGGAGGACCGGTCCGTCGAGGACACCGCCGACGTCATGAACGTCAGCTCGGCCGCGGTGCGCACCCGCTGCGTCCGCGCGCTGGCCCGGCTGCGGGAGCTGCTCGGCGAGGACCTCGCGGAGTACGCCAGACCCTGACCCCGGCCTTCCTCGGCCTTGGCCTTTCTTGCCTCCGCCTTGACCCCGGCCCCGGCCCGGCCCGACCCGGCCCACGAGCCCGACCCGAACGCCACGTCACCTCACACCTCGCGGAAACGGTGGTTCTGTCATGCCCGTTGACCAGCACAGCGACCCCTTCGAGGACCGGTTCGCAGCCGCCCTGCGCGACACCGGCGCCGGCTTCGACGCCGACCGGGCGGCGCTCACCGCCGCGGGGCGGGCCCGTGGGCGGCGGCTCCGGCTGCGGCGCCGGGCCGCCGTGGCCGGGGGCGTCGCCGGAATCGCGCTGGTGGGGGTGGGCGGGGCGCTGGTCCTGCCGGGGGGCGACGGGCCCGGCCCGCAGCGGTCCTCCACCGCGGCGGCGCCCACCGCGTCCCCGGCCCCCGCGCCCACCGCCTTCTCCGGCGACGACCTGCTCCGCACGCTCAAGGGGATGCTGCCCGGCGGCGAGTTCAGCCAGGAGTCGGCGCGGGGGACCGATGACCGGATGGGCCCGTCCGCGCGCGTGGTGTACGACGACGGCAAGGGCGCGGCGGCGGTCGCCGTGAGCCTGGACCGGGTCGAGCCGGGCGGCGAGGAGGCCCGGGAGTTCACGCGCTGCCCGGACGAGACGTTCGTCCCGCACGACAGCTGCACCTCCCGCCGGCTGCCCGACGGCTCGCTGCTCATGCTGTTCCAGGGCTACGAGTATCCGGACCGGCGCGTGGACACCAAGTGGTGGAACGCCGAGCTGGTCACGCCCGAGGGGCGCCATGTCTCCGTGAGCGAGTGGAACGCCCCGGCGCAGAAGGACGCCGAGATCAGCCGCGAGGAGCCTCCGCTGTCCCCGGAGCGGCTGAAGGAGATCGCCACGGCGCCGGTGTGGCGAGAGGTCGTGGACGCGATCCCGCGGCGGCCGGAGCCCACGGCGGCGCCGAGCGATCCGTGGCGGACGCCGGGTCAGGCCGTCGGCAAGACGCTCGCCGAGCTGCTGCCCGAGGGCGTGAAGGTGGTCTCGCGGGGCGGGCAGGAGAGCGAGTACGCCTATGTCGTCGTCGACGACGGCAAGGGCGCGAGCCTGGTCCAGATCAACGTGCAGCACGGCATGTCGGACGTCGCCGACCAGCTCTACGGCTCCGGCGAGACCCTCCCCGACGGCACCCGCGTCGCCACCCGCCAGGGTCCGGGCGACGACCGGGTTCCCGGGGTCGTGATGTGGACCGTCGACACCCTGCGGCCCGGCGCCGACGGTTTCCGCGTCGTGGTCAGCGCCTTCAACAACGGGGCCGCGCACGCCGCGCCCACCCGCGACGAGCCCGCGCTGACCATGGAGCAGCTGAGGAAGATCGCGCTCAGCCCGCGGTGGGACGCGATGGGGTGACGCGACGCGGTGACGCGACGCGGCAGGCGCCGTAGGGCGTCCTAGAAGAACTCCGACCAGGGCTGGTCCCAGACCTGCTTCACGCACAGCACCAGGAACAGCAGCCCGGCGACGGTGAGCATGACGTTGCTCAGCGGGCCGTTGCGCCACTCGCGGGGGGTGCGGGAGGAGTTGAGGAGCCAGACCAGGGTCAGGGCGAGGAACGGCATGAACGCCGCGCCCAGGACGCCGTAGATGACGATCAGGCGGAAGGGCTGGCCCTGGAAGAGCAGGACGATGGGCGGGAAGGTCAGCCACAGCAGATAGGCGCGGAAGGGCCAGGAGCGTTCGCGCGCGCCGGCGGCGACCTCCTCGCCCTTCAGCTCCCCGCGCGTGCGGTAGCGGGCCACGAAGTCGGCGAACATCAGGCTCACGCCGTGCCACACGCCGATCAGCGAGGTGAAGGACGTGGCGAAGAAGCCGATCAGGAAGAACTTCGCCGTGGCCGTGCCGTACTCGTCCTCCAGGATGTCACCGAGCTGGATCAGGCCCTTGTCGCCGCTGGCGATGGCGACGTTCGCGGAGTGCAGCAGCTCCGCGCCGACGAACAGCATGGCGATGACGAAGATGCCGGTCGTGGCGTAGGCGACCCGGTTGTCCAGCCGCATCACCTTCATCCAGCCCGTGTCGGTCCAGCCCTTGGCGTTGACCCAGTAGCCGTACGCGGCCAGCGTGATGGTGCCGCCGACGCCGCCGACCAGGCCCAGGGTGTTGAGGATGGAGTCCTTCTCGTCCGGGAGGACGGGGAGCAGGCCGGCCAGCGCGTCACCCAGGTTCGGCGTGACCCGGATCGCGAGGTAGACGGTCACCACGAACATGACGCCCACCAGGACCGTCATGACCTTCTCGAAGACCGCGTACTTGTTGAACCAGACGAAGACCAGGCCCACCACGCCGCAGGCCGCGCCCCACCACTTGAGGTCCATCACGTCCGGGAAGAGGGCCTGCAGCGGCAGCGCGCTGGACGACATCGCCGCCGCGCCGTAGACGAAGCCCCAGATCACGGCGTAGACGACGAAGAACCATGTGGTCCAGCGGCCCAGGCTCGCCCAGCCGTCGAACAGGGTGCGGCGAGTGGACAGGTGCCAGCGCCCGGCCGCCTCCGCGAGGGAGATCTTCACCAGGCAGCCGAGGATCGCGGCCCACAGGAGGGTGTAGCCGAAGTTGCTGCCCGCGATGAGGGTGGCCACGAGGTCGCCGGCCCCGACCCCGGTCGCGGCGACGACGATGCCGGGGCCGATGTACCGCCAGCTCGACTTGCGGGGCGCCGCGCCGGGGTCGGGTCGGGCGCCGATGTCCTTGGTGTGTCCCGTGGTGTCCGCCATGCAGGTCAAGTAAGCCCATCAGTGCCCGTGGGACAAGAGGGCGTGCGGGATCTTCACCGCATGCGGGGGGTCCCGGTGCGCCCGGCTCCGCCGGGACCGGCCGCGACCGGCCGGTTCCGGCGGCCGCGCCGCTCACCGTTCCCCGGTGTCCTTCGCGTCCCCGGGCTCCTCGGTGTCCCCGGCGTCGCGCTCGTCGCCGTCGTCGTCGCCGTCCTCGAAGTACGCGTCCAGGACCTCGTCCAGCTTCGCGTCCCACTCCTGGAACATGCTCCGGGAGGCGGCGTCGATCTCGATGGGGTACCAGCGGCGGTCAGGGGTGTGCACGGTGACGGTGAACCGCTTGCCGAAGCGGGCCGTCTCCGTCTCGACCGCCGCGATCTCGTCCCAGCGGAACTCGCACTCCTGGTCGTCCAGGCTCAGCCGTACGCCCCGGTGGTCGGCGACGATGCGGGCGCGACGGTCGGCCGCCTCGAAGACGGGGCCGTCGGGGACCTCCTGCCCGGGTTCCTCCGCGGCCTCGCCGGCGGAGTCGGCCGCCGCGGGGCCCTCCTCGGTCCCCGGCTCCGCCGGCTCCGCGTCCTCGGGCGGGGACGGCCGCTCGGCGCCCTCCGGCTCACCGGGCGCGGGAGACGTCAGCCCGGGGATGTAGGCCGGGTCGAATCCGGCGCCCTTCACCACGGGCTCCCCTTCCAGGGGCTGGCTGCTCGAACCTATGCGCTGCTCCACAGCGGAGCAGTATGGTCGACAAACCTGTGCCGCGGACAGCCGACCCCGGCATCGCCCCAACTTCGTTATACGACGCGGACCTCGCTCACACGAACAGGCTCAGCACCGCGGCGACCGCGAACCCGCCGAGGGAGAGCACGCTCTCCAGTACGGTCCACGACTTCAGGGTGTCCCGCTCGCTGATGCCGAAGTACTTGGCGACCATCCAGAAGCCGCCGTCGTTGACGTGGCTGGCGAAGATGGAGCCCGCCGAGATGGCCATGATGACCAGGGCGAGGAACGCCTGGGAGTGGCCGCCCTCGGCCAGCAGCGGGGTGACGATGCCCGCCGTGGTCACGATCGCGACCGTCGCCGAGCCCTGGGCGACCCGCAGCACCAGGGAGATCAGGTAGGACAGGGCGATCACCGGCAGTCCGACGTCGTTGAAGGTGTCGGACAGGGCCTGGGCGACGCCGCTGGCCTTGAGGACCGCGCCGAAGACGCCGCCCGCGCCGACGACGAGCAGGATGTTGCCGACGGGCTTGAGGGAGGCCGTGGAGACGGTCTCCAGGGACTTGCGGGACCAGCCGCGCCGGATGCCGAGCAGGAAGTAGGCGAGGAGCAGGGCGATGGTCAGGGCGACGAAGGGGCTGCCGAAGAACTCGATGACCGAGCGGGTGGTGGAGGGGTCCAGGGCGATCGAGGAGAAGGTCGCGGCGAGGATCAGCACCAGCGGGGTGCCGATGATGCCGAGGACCGTGCCCAGCGGGACCGGCGTCTCGCGCGGCGCGACGCCGGAGGCGCGCTGCTCCTCGACCACGGCGCGCTTGGCCTCCTCGGCCGCCTCCACCATGTCCTGGGGGACGGCGACGAAGACGCGGCGGCCGATCCAGGCGGAGTAGGCCCAGGCGGCGAGCACGGCGGGGACGCCGCAGACGATGCCCATGAGGATCACCCAGCCGAGGTCCACGTGGAGCAGGCCGGCGGCGGCCACCGGGCCGGGGTGCGGCGGCAGGAAGGCGTGGGTCATGGACAGGCCGGCCAGCAGCGGCAGGCAGTAGAGCAGGACGGACTTGCCGGAGCGCTTGGCGGCGGCGTACACGATCGGCGCGAGGACGAAGATGCCGACGTCGAAGAAGACAGGGATGCCGAAGATCAGGCCGGTCAGGCCCATGGCGAGCGGGGCCCGCCTCTCGCCGAACAGGCCCAGCAGCCGGGAGGCCAGGACCTCCGCTCCGCCGCTGACTTCGAGGATCGCGCCGAGCATGGTGCCCAGGCCGATGATGATCGCGACATGGCCGAGGATGCCGCCCATGCCGGACTCGATGGTGGAGACGGCGTCCGATTTCTGGACGGTGCCGAAGAGTTCGGTGACCGACAGACCGGCCAGCAGGCCGACGGCTATGGAGACGGCGAGCAGCGCGACGAACGGCTGGAGCCGGACCTTGATGATCAGGAAGAGGAGGAGGGCGATGCCGAGGGCGGCGACGGTCAGCAGGCCGGCGGTGCCGTCGATCAGGAGGAGGAGGCCGCCGGTGTGGGGCGGGGTCCCGGCGGGGGCCGGGGCGGCGAGGGGGAGGGCGGACAGAGGGGACATACGGGGGTCCTCTACGTAAGGACATGCGGCTTTCGGGCAGGGGGGATCGCGGCACGGCGCCCGGAAGGGGGAGGGCGCCGTGCCGCGATGACATGCGGAGGGGGGAAGGAGAGGGGCGAGGCCGGGCGTCAGCCGAGGACGGCCAGGGCGTCGATCTCGATGAGGAGGCCGGCGGGCAGGCCGACGTAGACGGTGGTGCGCGCCGCGGGGGGCTGGGTCAGGCCCTGCTCCTCGAAGTAGGCGTTGTAGATCTCGTTCATCTCGGCGAAGTGGTCCACGTCCGTGAGGTAGACGCGGATCATCATCACGTCGTCCCAGGTCGCGCCGCCCTCTTCGAGGATGGCCTTGACGTTGGCGAGGGTCTGGAGGGTCTGCTCGCGCAGGGTCGGACCGGCCGGGGTCGGGGCCTTGCCGTCCTCGTGGGGCAGGAAGCCGACCTGGCCGGCGACCTGGAGGATGTTGCCCTTCTTCACGCCGTGCGAGAACTTCGCCGGCGGAACGGTGTGGGTCTCGGGGGTGAGCGCGATCTTCTCGGTCATGCGTTGACTTCCTTGACTGGGGTCCTGCCGGAGTACTCGCCGCTGATGGCGTCCGCGGTACGGCGGACCAGCGGGAGCAGGGTGAGGAGTTCGTCGGCGGAGACGACGACGTTCGGCGCGGAGACCGACATGGCGGCGACCACCCGGCCGTCCGCGCCGGTGATCGGCGCGGCGACGCAGTTGATGGACTCCTCGTGGCCACCGAGGTCGGTGGCCCAGCCCTGTTCGCGCACCTTCTCCAGCTCGCGCAGGAACGCGGCGGCGTGGGGCGTCGAACGGGGCGTGTACAGGGGGTAGTCGAGCTTCTCCGCGAGGGCGCGGCGCTCGGGTTCGGGCAGGTCGGCCAGGAGCAGCTTGGCGACCGCCGCGACGGTGATGGCGACGGGCTTGCCGATCCGGGAGTACATGCGGACCGGGTAGCGGCTCTCCACCTTGTCGATGTACAGGACCTCGTTCTCCTCGTACACGGCCAGGTGCACGGTGTGGCCGCAGTGCTCGTTGAGGCGGACGAGGTGGGGGTGGGCTATCTCCCGGACGTCGAGGTTCTCCATCGCCTCCTGGGCGAGGGCGATGAGGCGGGCGCCGAGGCGGTAGCGCTGGTCGGACTGGCGGTAGACGAAGCCGTGCTCGTGCAGGGTGCGCAGCAGGCGCAGGGCGGTGGACTTGTGCACGCCGAGGCGGTCGGCGACCTGCCCGAGGTCGGCGGGGCCCTCGGCGAGCAGCGGCAGGATGCTCAGGGCGCGGTCGACGGTCTGGCTCATGGCGTGCGTTCCTCCTCCTCGGCCCCTTCGTCGGCTTGCGTCCAGCCGGGGCCGAGTCGCAGTCTCCCCCACGCGGTGTCGTCGAGTGCGGCCAGGCGGTCGGCGCGGGCGCGGGCGGGGGGCACGGCCAGGTCGCCGGGGACGGTGAGGGCGGCGGCGGCCATCAGGTGGCCGTGGCGCAGCCGGTCGCGGACGGGCAGTTGGCGCAGGGTGGCGGAGAGGAACCCGGCGGCGAAGGCGTCTCCGGCGCCGACGGCGGCGACGACGTCGACGCGCGGGGCGGGGACGTGGACGGCCGTGCCGTCGGCGTCCTCCGTTCCGCCCGCCCCGTCGCCGTCGCGGGTGAAGACGACCGCTCCGCCCGCTCCCTGCTTGACGACCAGGACCTCCGGTTCGGGCAGCGCCTGGCGCACCGCCCGCGCCCCGCGCAGCCCCCACACGTCCCGCGCCTCGTCGTCGCCGACGAAGACGAGGTCCGCGCCGCGCGCCAGGTCCCGCAGGACGCGGGGGGCGTCGCCGGGGTCCCGCCACAGACCCGGGCGGTAGTTGACGTCGAAGGAGAGCAGGGGGCGTCCGGGGCGGCGGGCGGTCAGCTCGCGCATCAGCTCCCGGCAGCCGGCGGAGAGCGCGGCGGTGATGCCCGACAGGTGCAGGACGCGT
This sequence comes from Streptomyces sp. NPDC052020, assembly GCF_040680575.1. Lineage (NCBI taxonomy): Bacteria > Bacillati > Actinomycetota > Actinomycetes > Kitasatosporales > Streptomycetaceae > Streptomyces > Streptomyces sp. NPDC052020. Next base: position 82,299 of record NZ_JBFAWY010000023.1, on the reverse strand, counting down.
CCGGCGCGGACGGCGGCCAGGTCCAGGTTGGCGGCGGTCATGGCGGAGGCGGCCGAGCCGGCCCGGTAGTAGGCCACCTCGTGGGCGTCGGTGGCCCGGTCTCCGGCGGTGCGGAAGTAGACGCCGGTCGGGCGGGCGGCATCCCGGCCGACGTGGGCGGTGTCGACCCCGTAGGCGCCGATCGCCTCGACCAGGTGGTCGCCGAACCCGTCGGCGCCGACCCGGCTCACCCAGCGCGCGGAGTGCCCGGCGGCGGCCAGCGTGCAGGCCACGTTGGACTCGGCGCCGCCGATGCCCCGGTCGAAGGAGGGCACGTCGGCGAGGCGGCCCGGCCGGGAGGGCAGGAACGTGACCATGGACTCGCCGAGCGCGACGACGTCCACGACGTCGGGGGCGGTGCTGGGTCCGGTGGCGGTCACGATCGTCGTAGCTCCTCGGCGTCGGGGGGTGGCGGATCCGTTGACCCCGCGTTGGCCGAGATGTTAGACAGCAGTGAGCGATATATGCAATGACCGTTGCAGGATATGCAACACATTCGATCAGGGAGGCTCCATGGCCCTCGACACCGGTTCCGAAGCACTCGCCGCGCTCGGCGACGAACGCGTCGACCACCGCTTCAAGGGCCTCCCGCCGGACGCCGAGGGCCTGACCGTCCGGGAGCTGGCCGCCCAGCGCCGCAATCTGTTCACCGGCGGTTTCACCACGCCCGTGCTGGCCCTGTCCGCCGAGCGCCTGGAGCACAACCTGAAGGTCATGGAGGGCTACGCCGCCCGGCACGGCCTCGCCTTCGCGCCGCACGGCAAGACCTCCATGGCCCCGCGGCTCTTCCGGCGCCAGATCGAGCACGGCGCCTGGGGCATCACCCTCGCCGTGCCGCACCAGGTGCGGGTGGCGTACGGCTTCGGCTTCCGGCGCCTCTTCCTCGCCAACGAGCTGGTCGACGCGGCGGCCCTGCGCTGGGTGGCCGGCCGGCTGGACGCCGACCCGGACTTCCGTCTGATCTGCTACGTCGACTCAGTGCGCGGGGTGGAGCTGATGGACGCGGCCCTGACGGGGGTCACCCGCCCGCTGGAGGTCGTGGTGGAGCTCGCCGCCGGCGAGGGCGCCCGCACCGGCGCGCGCACGGAGGCCCAGTGCGCGGCGGTGGCCGACGCGGTGGCGGCGACGAGCACCCTGCGGCTGGCCGGCGTCGCCGGGTACGAGGGCGAGGTGCCGCGGGCGGACCCGGAGCGGGTGCGCGCCTGGCTGCGGCGGCTGGTCGCGCTCGCCGCCGACTTCGACGCGGCCGGGCGGTTCGCCGGGCTGGAGGAGATCGTGGTGAGCGCGGGCGGCAGCGCCTGGTTCGACGCGGTGGCCGACGTGTTCGCCGCCATCCCGGACCTGTCCCGGCCGGTTCTGAAGGTGCTGCGCTCGGGCGCGTACGTCTCGCACGACGACGGCCACTACCGCGAGGTGACCCCCTTCAACCGGATCCCCGGCGAGGGCGCCCTCCAGCCCGCGTTCCGCCTGTGGACGCAGGTCGTCTCCCGGCCCTCGGCCGAGCAGGCGTTCGCCAACGCGGGCAAGCGGGACGCGGCCTACGACCTCCATCTGCCCGCCGCCCAGGTGGTCCGCCGCGACGGCGCCGAGCGCCCGGCCGACGGCATCGAGGTCGGCGCCCTGTCCGACCAGCACACCTGGCTGCGCACGGCGCCGGAGGCGGACCTGGAGGTCGGCGACTGGATCGGCCTCGGCCTGTCCCACCCGTGCACGTCCTTCGACAAGTGGCAGCTCATCCCGGTCGCCGAGGCCGACGGCACGGTCGTCGACTACATCCGCACGTTCTTCTAGAGGAGCCGGTCATGGAAGACCTCGTCATCCGGGACGCGGACGTCGTCGACGGCACCGGCGCCCCGTCCTACCGCGCCGACGTCGTCGTCGACGGGGGCCGGATCGTGTCGATCGTCAAGGAGGCCGCGGCGGCGGGCTGCCAGCGCCCTTCGGCCGCCCGCGAACTGGACGCCGAGGGGCTGGTCCTCTCCCCCGGCTTCATCGACATGCACGCCCACAGCGACCTGGCGCTGCTGCGCGACCCCGACCACAGCGCGAAGGCCGCGCAGGGCGTCACCCTGGAGGTCATCGGCCAGGACGGGCTGTCGTACGCGCCGGTCGACGACCGCACCCTGGAGGAGGTGCGGCGCGCCATCGCCGGGTGGAACGGCCCGGGTGACGACATCGACTTCGACTGGCGCTCGGTGGGCGAGTACCTGGACCGGCTGGATCAGGGCATCGCGGTCAACGCCGCCTACCTCGTCCCGCAGGGCACGGTCCGCGCGCTCGCCGTCGGCTGGGAGGACCGCCCGGCCACCGAGGCGGAGCTGGACCGGATGCGGCAGCTCGTCGCGGAGGGCCTGGAGCAGGGCGCGGTCGGCCTGTCGTCCGGGCTGACCTACACGCCCGGCATGTACGCCGAGGACGCCGAACTGACCGAGCTGTGCCGGGTGGTGGCGCGCTACGGCGGCTACTACTGCCCCCACCACCGCAGTTACGGCGCCGGGGCGCTGGAGGCGTACCGGGAGATGGTGGAGCTGACCCGAGCGGCCGGCTGCCCCCTGCACCTGGCCCACGCCACCATGAACTTCGGCGTGAACAAGGGCCGCGCGCCCGAGCTGCTGACGCTGCTGGACGAGGCCCTGGCGGCCGGCGCCGACATCACCCTGGACACCTACCCCTATACCCCCGGCTGCACCACCCTCGCGGCGCTGCTGCCGAGCTGGGCCAGCGAGGGCGGGCCCGAGGCGGTCCTGGGGCGGCTGGCCGACGACGCCACCGCCGAGCGGATCCGGCACCACATGGAGGTGGTCGGCTCCGACGGCTGCCACGGCGTGCCCGTGGAGTGGGAGACCATCGAGATCTCCGGCGTGACCGACCCGGCGCTGGCCGGGTACGTGGGCCGTACGGTCCTGCAGTCGGCGCGGCTGCGGGGCGAGACCCCCTGGACGGTCGCCCGCCGCCTGCTGCTGGCCGACCGGCTGGCGCCGACCATCCTCCAGCACGTCGGCCACGAGGAGAACGTCCGCGCGATCATGCGGCACCGGGTCCACACGGGCGGCTCGGACGGCATCCTCCGGGGCAGCAAGCCGCACCCGCGCGCCTACGGCACGTTCCCGCACTACCTCGGCCGGTACGTGCGGGAGCTGGGCGTGCTGTCGCTGGAAGAGTGCGTCGCCCACCTCACCTCCCGGCCGGCGGCGCGGCTGCGGCTGCCGGACCGGGGGCTGGTCCGCGAGGGGTACCGGGCCGACCTGGTCCTCTTCGACCCGGCGACGGTCGCGGCGGGCTCCACCTTCGCCGAGCCGCGCACGCTTCCCACGGGCATCCCGTACGTCCTGGTCGACGGCCGGTTCGTCATCGACGACGGGCGCCGCACGGACGTCCTGGCGGGGCGGTCGGTGCGCCGCGCTCCGCGGTGACCGCCCGCCCCCGTACGGCCCGCGCCTACGGCTTGGGCAGGACGCACCCGGCGCGGCTCAGGTCCAGCTTGTTGTCCAGGCCGAAGCAGGCCGGTATCTGGTACGTCTGCTGGGCGTAGTTGATGCCCGGGCGGACGGTGACGTTGCCGCTCGCGTCCACCTCGCAGGGGTTGTTCACCGTGCAGCGCTGGCCGTCCTCGTTGCCGGTGTTGTTGACGGCGACGACCCTGCCGGTGGCGTTGTCGACGACGGGCGAGCCGGAGGTGCCGCCGATGGTGTCGCAGGCGGCGGTGTAGCGGATGGAGTCCTTCCAGGTCCAGTCGCCCTCCTTCAGGCGGTACGCGAACCCGTCGATGTTGCAGGCGTAGGTGCGCTTCCAGTAGCCGGAGACGACGGTGATGGCGCTGCCCGCGGCCGGGCGGGTGTCGTTGAGGGTCAGCGGGCTGATGCCGTACGCGCTTCTGATCTGCGCGTAGGTGGTGGCGAGCTGGTAGAGCGCGACGTCCGTGTCGGTCATCGTGGCGTACGCGATCTTGTTCGCGCGCAGGGTGCCGACGCGGGTGCCGGAGGCGTTGAGGAGACCGAAGGTGCGGCTGGAGGCCCGGTCGACGACGACCTCGCCGGGCGCCGGGAAGCCGGTCTCCAGACAGTGGCCGTTGGACATCACCAGCGCCGGGTCGTTGTCCTCGGAGCCGGGGAAGCGGATCACCGAGCCCGAGCAGTTGCTGAGCGCGACGGTGCCGGCGAAGGTGACGGCCCGGGCGGCGGGGCCGGCGTCCCGCGCGGAGACGGCGGCGTCGCGGGCCGCGCCGGACAGCGCCGGGGTGGCGGCCACGGCCGGTGCCACGCCGGCCCCGGTGATCACCAGGGTGGCGAGCGCGGCCAGGAGAGGCTTGTTCATGCGGGGTCCCCTCTGCAGACGTCGGCGGCCGGAGATCTTCCGGCCGCCGCCTTGTCATGCGCATTGTGAATGCGTGCGGGCGAGGGGACAAGGACCGTTTCCGGCAGGGGCGGTGCGCGGACAACACCAGGTCACGCGGGGACGGCCGGGGCGAAAGGGGCAAGCGCGGGCGGCACACCGGACAAACCGGCCGTCCCGCGTGGCGGAAAACACGGCCCGGGGCGGGCGGGCGGCCCGTAAGCTCACGGACATGCAGGTGATCCAGTCGACCAAGCTCGCCAACGTCGGTTACGAGATCCGGGGCCCGGTGCTCGAGGAGGCGATGCGGCTGGAAGCGGCCGGTCACCGCATCCTCAAGCTCAACACCGGCAACCCCGCGGCGTTCGGCTTCGAGTGCCCGCCCGAGATCCTGGAGGACATCCTCCGCAACGTCTCGACGGCACACGGCTACGGCGACGCCAAGGGCCTGCTGGCCGCCCGCCGCGCGGTCGTCATGCACAACCAGACCCTCGGCATCGAGACGGACGTCGAGCACGTCTTCATCGGCAACGGCGTCTCCGAGCTGATCGTGATGGCGATGCAGGGCCTGCTCGACGACGGCGACGAGGTCCTCGTACCGGCCCCGGACTACCCGCTGTGGACGGCCGCCGTCACCCTCTCGGGCGGCACGGCGGTGCACTACCGCTGCGACGAGCAGTCGGACTGGATGCCGGACCTCGCGGACGTCGAGCGCAAGGTCACCGACCGCACCAAGGCGATCGTCGTCATCAACCCCAACAACCCGACGGGCGCGGTCTACGACGAGACGGTGCTGCGCGGGCTGACCGACATCGCGCGCCGCCACAACCTGCTGGTCTGCTCCGACGAGATCTACGACAAGATCCTCTACGACGGCGCCACCCACACCCCGACCGCCGCGGTCGCCCCCGACCTGCTCACCCTCACCTTCAACGGCATGTCGAAGGCGTACCGGGTGGCCGGCTACCGGGTCGGCTGGATGTCGGTCTCCGGCCCCCGCGCGCACGCCGACTCCTACATCGAGGGCCTGACGATCCTCGCCAACATGCGCCTGTGCGCCAACATGCCGGGCCAGCACGGCGTGGTCGCGGCGCTCAGCGGACGGCAGACGATCAACGACCTGGTGCTGCCGGGCGGGCGGCTGAAAGAGCAGATGGACGTCGCCTACGAGCTGCTGACCCGGATCCCGGGCGTCAGCTGCGTCCGCCCGAAGGGCGCGCTCTACCTCTTCCCGCGCCTCGACCCCGGGGTCTTCAAGATCAAGGACGACCGGCGGATGGTCCTCGACCTGCTGCGCCAGGAGAAGATCATGGTGGTGCACGGCACCGGCTTCAACTGGCCCGAGCCGGACCACTTCCGGGTCGTGACCCTGCCGACCGTCACGGATCTGCGGGACGCGGTGGGCAGGATCGCGCGCTTCCTGGAGGGCTACGCCCAGCCCTGACCTCACCCGGCGTGTACACGGTGTCCCGGTTTGTGAACGACTCAACTTTAGACGGAATCTAATGTAGGATGGCTTCCTGTAAGCAGTCAGGAGGCCATCCATGTACGAACCGATCCGCGGTAAATCGGTCCACAGCACGATGGCCGGCCGTACTCAGGACTTCCCCCACCGGTCACGCGAGGAAGAGCTGGACATCCAGCTCGCGGGTCATCTCGCGGCGCTGCTCGCCGTCACGGACGAGCTGCGCGCGCTGGCACCGTCCGCCGACCTGGACACCGCGGCCGACCGGCTCGCCGAGCAGGTCGCACGGTTGCGGGGAGGCCGTACGCCGGCCCGCGTACCGCTGACCGCCGCCCCGAACGGGCCCCACCCGGCGGCCCTGCACCGCAAGGCGCACACCCTGGCCGGCCGCGCCCTGGTCGTGGCCGCCTCCCGCGCGGACACGGCGGCCGCCATCCTCGCCGCCGAGCGGATGGACGCGCACGCCGCGGCCCTGGAGCCGCGCGAACTGGCGTCCCGCTGAGCCCTCCGGGGCTCCCCCGACGGCCCCGGTCCGCGTGCACCCGCAGCGACGCGCGGACCGGGCGCCACCAACCCCGCCGGCACCCGAGAGGCCGGGTCCCGCACGCCGCACGTCACGGCGCGCCGGACCCGGCCTCTCGCACGACCACCCCGCCCGCGGACTCATCCCCGCGCCGGCTCCCAGGCGGCCACGAGAGCGAGCAGGCCGGGAAAGCGCGCCTCGAGGTCGTCGACCCGGACGTGGCTGCGCCGCTCCAGCCCGTACTGCCGCTGGCGGATGACGCCCGCCGCGCGCAGCGCCTTGAAGTGGTGGGTGAGTGACGACTTGGGGCGGTCGATGCCGAACCAGCCGCACGGGTGGTCGAACCGCTCGCGCTCCAGCAGCAGCTTGCGCACGATGAACAGGCGCAGCGGGTCGCTCAGGGCGCCCAGCACCGCCTCCAGGCGCAGCTCCTCCGCCGCCGGTTCCGGCAGCGGCCCGGGCAGGCCGTCCGGTTCCGCGACGGCCCGGAAGACCACCCCCGCACCCTTCGCCGCAGTCATGAGCGCTCCTTCCTCACCGCCGCCGTCCGGCTCCCTGTACGACTTCGATCGTACTGCATGCTAAGTTCGACTTGACTCGTACTGGACGTGCCGGGAGGAGCGGTCATGCCGGAAATCGGGACGACATCCGCGAGGGATCGGGGCCACCGGCCCGGCGCGCCGGCGGACGCGCCGGTGCCCACCCGGTGGGTGTGGCTGGCCGCCTGGCCGGTCACCGCCGTCTTCGTCCTGTCGAACGCGGCCACTCCGCTCTATGTGCTGTGGCAGCGGGAGATCGGCTTCTCCCGGGGCACGCTGACGGTGGTCTTCGCCTGCTACATCGCCGGGCTGCTCGGCTCCCTGCTCGTCAGCGGTGTGGTCTCCGACCGGCTGGGGCGCAAGCCGGTCCTGCTGCCCGCCCTGGGCCTGGCCCTGATCGCCTGCCTCGTCTTCGCCACCGCGGGCAGCGTTGCCGCGCTGCTGGTGGCGCGGCTGTTCACCGGTGTCGCCGTCGGCGCCGTCGTCTCCGCCGGCATGGCCGCCGTCTCCGACGTCGCCGGGCCCCGCCGGGGGCGTCTGGCGGCGCTGCTCGCCTCCTGCGCCATGGTCTTCGGCGCGGGCCTGGGCCCGCTGCTCGCGGGCGTCCTGTCCGAGACGCTGCCCGCGCCGGCCGTCACCGTCTTCGCCGCCGAGGCGGTACTGCTGGCCACGGCCGTCGCCGTGGTCCTGCGGATGCCCCTGCGCCGCCCGGGCGCGCCCGCCCGGGGCGCCTGGGTGCGGGTGCCCGGCGTGCCGCGCGGCAGCGGGCGGCGGCTGGCCCTGGGCATCGCGGTCTTCGCGCCCGGCATCACCGCCACCTCGTTCGTGCTCTCGCTCGGTCCCTCGCTGCTCACCGGGCTGCTCGGCACCGGCAGCAGGACCGTCGCCGGCGCCCTGGCCTTCGCGATGTTCCTGACGGCGACCGGCGCGCAGTTCGCGGTGCGGCGGCTCGGCCGCCACTCGGTGCTGCTCGCGGGCGCCGCCGCCACCGCGGCGGGCATGGCCGCGCTCGTCGTCGCGGTGCGCGCCTCGTCCCTGCCCGCCCTCACCGCCGCCGCGCTGCTGGCCGGCGCCGGGCAGGGCATGGGCCAGCTCGGCGGGCTGTCCCTGCTCAACTCCGGTGTGCCGGCCCGGCGACTGGCCGAGGCCAATGCCGCCCTCAACGTGGGCGGTTACCTCCCCGCGGGCCTGCTGCCGGTGTTGGCCGGCTATCTCAGCGACGCGGTGGGCCTGGCCACCGGAACCACCGTGTTCGGCGGGGCGCTGCTCGCCCTCGCCGTCACCGGCGGGCTCGTCGTCCTGGCCGACCGGGGGCGCGGGGCCGGGCGGCGCGGGTGAGACCCGGCGCCCGGGCCGCGCCGGACGACTGACGGGCCGGGTCCCCGCACGCCGTTGTGCGCGGACCCGGCCCGTACGGGGTGCTCCCCCGCGCTCCCGGCTACTGGAACGGGAGGGGGACCCCCTCGCGGCCGGCCTTCGTGACGACATCGCGGGTCAGGGCTAGTCGGACCGGCCGCGGAGTTCGGGGTGCGCCGTTCAGCCCAGGCGCTCCACCAGGGCGTGGTACTCGTCCCACAGCTCCTTCGGGGTGTGGTCGCCGAAGGTGTTCAGGTGCTCGGGGACGAGCGCGGCCTCCTCGCGCCACACGTCCTTGTCGACGGTGAGCAGGAAGTCCAGTTCCCGGTCGGACAGTTCGAGCCCGCGGGTGTCGAGGGCCTCCTTGGTCGGCAGGATGCCGATGGGGGTCTCGACGCCCTCGGCCCTGCCCTCCAGGCGCTCCACGATCCACTTCAGGACGCGGCTGTTCTCGCCGAAACCGGGCCAGACGAACGCGCCCTCGTCGTCCTTGCGGAACCAGTTGACGTAGTAGATCTTCGGCAGCTTGGACTGGTCCTTGTCCTTGGCCACGTCGATCCAGTGGGCCATGTAGTCGCCCATGTTGTAACCGCAGAAGGGCAGCATGGCGAAGGGGTCGCGGCGCAGCTCGCCGACCTTGCCCTCGGCCGCGGCCGTCTTCTCGCTCGCCACGTTGGCGCCGAGGAAGACGCCGTGGTTCCAGTCGAAGGACTCGGTGACCAGGGGGACGGCGGTGGCGCGGCGCCCGCCGAACAGGATCGCCGAGATGGGCACGCCCTTGGGGTCCTCCCACTCCGGCGCGATGATCGGGCACTGGGAGGCGGGGACGGTGAAGCGGGCGTTGGGGTGGGCGGCCGGGGTCTGGGACGCGGGCGTCCAGTCGTTGCCCTTCCAGTCCGTCAGATGGGCGGGCGGCTCCTCGGTCATGCCCTCCCACCACACGTCACCGTCGTCGGTGAGGGCGACGTTGGTGAAGACCGCGTTGCCCCACAGCGTCTTCATCGCGTTGGCGTTGGTGTGCTCACCCGTGCCGGGCGCGACGCCGAAGAAGCCGGCCTCGGGGTTGATGGCGTACAGGCGGCCGTCCTCGCCGAAGCGCATCCAGGCGATGTCGTCGCCGATGGTCTCGACCGTCCAGCCGGAGATGGTGGGCTCCAGCATGGCGAGGTTGGTCTTGCCGCAGGCGGACGGGAAGGCGGCGGCGACGTACTTCGGCTCGCCCTGCGGCGGGGTCAGCTTGAGCACCAGCATGTGCTCGGCGAGCCAGCCCTCGTCGCGGGCCATGACGGAGGCGATGCGCAGGGCGTAGCACTTCTTGCCGAGCAGGGCGTTGCCGCCGTAGCCGGAGCCGTAGGACCAGATCTCCCGGGTCTCGGGGAAGTGGGAGATGTACTTGGTCTGGTTGCAGGGCCAGGGGACGTCCTCCTGGCCCGGCTCCAGCGGGGCGCCGAGGGTGTGCACGGCCTTGACGAAGAAGCCCTCGTCGCCGAGCTCGTCCAGGACGGCCTGCCCCATACGGGTCATCGTGCGCATGGAGACGGCGACGTACGCCGAGTCGGTGATCTCGACGCCGATCGCGGACAGCGGCGAGCCCAGCGGCCCCATGCAGAAGGGCACGACGTACATGGTCCGGCCCCGCATCGAGCCGCGGAACAGACCGCCTTCGCCGCCGGAGCCCTGGAAGATCTCCCGCATCTCGGCGGGGGCCTTCCAGTGGTTGGTGGGACCGGCGTCCTCCTCCTTCTCGGAGCAGATGAAGGTCCGGTCCTCGACGCGCGCGACGTCGGTGGGGTCGGAGGCGGCGTAGTAGGAGTGGGGGCGCTTGACCGGGTCGAGCTTCCTGAAGGTGCCCTTGCGGACGAGCTCCTCGCACAGCCGCTCGTACTCGGCCTCGGATCCGTCACACCAGACCACGCTGTCGGGCTGGGTCAGTTCCGCGATCCCGTTCACCCACGAGATCAGTTCCTGGTGCTTGGTGGGGACGACGGGGGGAGCCGCGATGTCGCGCGCCACGATTGCTCCTAAATGAGGGATTTTGTGTTGGAGGCCCCGTGGGGGCTGCGACCCGGATGCTTCACGGTGAACCCTTCGGCGCTCATCCGGTGCCGACCGCACTCATTTGATCATCCGATGCGAGCGCCCATCTGTCCAGAGGGCTTCACACCTGAGCGGCGTGAGGATCGCCACGTACCACGGGGAATGCCTCCTTTTCTTTGCGTACACGTTGGGTTCGCCTGAAACTTCTTTTACCTCTACGAACCGGGGTGCGCCCGGCGGGAAAGGCGAAGGTGAGAAAGGTGCGGCCCCGGGTACCCCGTGAGACGATGAGCACGTCCGGCCCCTCATGTGGGCTGACTGATATGTAACTTACGGTCCCGTAGGTACGATGCCGCCCATGACTGCGTCCGCATTCGATGCGTCCACGGACACGCAGGCCACCGGCCGCGGTCCCGTCACGCTCTCCCTGCCGCATCCGGTCAAGCCCAAACTCCGCGGCTGGCTGCACCTCGGCATGTTTCCGGCCGCCCTCGTCGCGGGCCTGGTGCTCACCGCCCTGGCCGACTCGACCAGAGGCCGGATCGCCTGCGGAATCTACGCCCTGACGGCATGTCTGCTGTTCGGGGTCAGCGCCCTGTACCACCGGGGCAACTGGAGCCCGCGCATGGACGGCATCCTGCGCCGGCTGGACCACTCCAACATCTTCCTGATCATCGCGGGCACGTACACCCCGCTGACGATGCTGCTCCTGCCGGGTGCCAAAGGGCAGTGGCTGCTGTGGGGGGTCTGGGCCGCCGCGGCGGCCGGCATCGTCTTCCGCGTCTTCTGGGTCGGCGCCCCCCGCTGGCTCTACACCCCCTGCTACATCGCCATGGGCTGGGCGGCCGTCTTCTACCTCCCCGACTTCCTGCGCACCGGCGGCGTCACCGTCCTGGTCCTGGTGATCGTCGGCGGCGTGCTCTACAGCGTGGGCGGGGTGGTCTACGGCATCAAGCGGCCGAACCCGTCACCACGCTGGTTCGGCTTCCACGAGGTGTTCCACTCCTTCACCCTGGCGGCGTTCATCGCGCACTACGTGGGAATCTCCCTGGTGGCCTACCAGCACGCGTGACCACGCCCCTCCCCCGACGGCCACGGCTCGCGAGCCGTGGCCGTCTTTCTCCGTGCCCGCCGGGACCGCCCGCGCCGCCGGGCAGCCGGTGGCCGCGACGGCGGTGGCGGGGACACCGCTGCCGGGCCGGGCGCCACCGGCCGGGACGTCGCCGCCCCGGGGAGCGTGCCCGACAATGACGACCATGACGGCCGCACGAACCCCCCACTCCGCCGACCGCCCCCCGCTGGGACTTCGCGAGCGCAAGAAGATCAAGACGCGGGAGGCGATCCGCTCCGCGACCTACGCGCTGGTCCGGGAGCAGGGGTACGACGCCACGACGATCGAGCAGATCGCCGAGCGCGCGGAGGTCTCGCCGTCGACCGTCTTCCGGTACTTCCCCGCCAAGGAGGACATCGTCCTCACGGACGAGTACGACCCGGTCATGGCGGAGGAGCTCGCCGCCCGTCCCGCCGACGAGCCGTGGCCGGTCTCCGTCCGGCATGTGATGCGCAAGGCCATCGGGGCCGGCACGCAGGAGAGCGCCGAGGTGACGCGGCTGCGGTCCCGGCTGATGGCCGAGGTGCCGGCGGTGCGCTCGCGGATGATGGAGAGCATGTCGGCCACCGGGCGCTTGCTGGGCCGGGCCATCGCCGAGCGCACCGGCCTCGACGCCGACGGCCTGGAGGTCAGGGTTGTCGCGATGTCCCTGATCGGCGGCCTGATGGAGGTTTCGCGGTACTGGGCCGAGCACGGGCACGAGGATGATCTGGCCGGTCTGGTCGACCGCGCCCTGGACGTCCTGGAGCACGGCCTGCCCGCCGGAAAACCCTGAGGCCGCGACCCGCCCGCATGTCATCCTGGCCGGGTGAACGGTCCGGAGATCCATGTCGAGTTCGCCCCCGCGCTGCACGTGTTCGTCCCGCAAGCCCGCCGCGGCGGCACCAGCCGGGTCGCCACCGACGGCGTCTCCACCCTCGGCCATGTCGTGGAGTCCCTCGGGGTGCCGCTGACCGAGGTCGGGGCGCTCGTCGTGGACGGCCGCGAGGTGCCGCCCGCGCACGTGCCCGCGGCCGGCGAGTCGGTCACCGTCCACAGCGTCGAGCGTCCGCAGCGGGTGCCGGGCGCTCCCCTGCGTTTCCTCCTCGACGTGCACCTCGGCACCCTCGCCCGCCGCCTGCGGCTGCTCGGCGTGGACACCGCGTACGAGTCCACGGACATCGGCGACCCCGCGCTCGCCGCCCGGTCCGCCGCCGAGAAGCGGGTGATGCTCAGCCGCGACCGGGGCCTGCTGCGCCGCCGCGAGCTGTGGGCGGGCGCCTTCGTCTACAGCACCCGCCCCGACGACCAGCTCCACGACGTCCTGGACCGGTTCCGGCCCGAACTGCGCCCGTGGACGCGCTGCACCGCCTGCAACGGCCTGCTGAGACAGGCCACCAAGGAGGAGGTCGCCGACCAGCTCGAGGGCGGCACGCGGCGGACGTACGACGTGTTCGCGCAGTGCCGCGCGTGCGGGCGCGCGTACTGGAAGGGCGCCCACCACGACCAGCTGGAGGCGATCGTGGAGCGGGCGCTGAGCCGGGACACTCAGCGCGACTGAGTACGCCGGACGATCACCGCCGTCCGGCCGGGGCGGTGGGATGGAGGGCATGAACACCGCCCGGCGCCCGGCCGCCCGCCATCTGACCGGATGGTCCGCGGCCGGACTCCTCCTGCTCCTGCCGACCGTCGCCGCCGCCTGGCTCCTGGTGCTCGCCTCCGAGCGCGGCAGCCGCTGCCTGATGTACGGCGAGGGCTGCTCCGGCGTGCCGGGCGGGGCGCTGTACGGCTGCTTCTGGGCGGCGTTCGCGCTCGGCGCGGCTGCCCTGGCCTGGCCGCGTACCCGGTGGCGGGCCGCCCGGGCCGCCACCGTGGTGCTCCAGTGGTGCGCCCAGCTCACGCTCGGCGCGCTCGTCCTCGGCGACGCCTGACCCGGCGGGTCCGCCGGCCGGTTCAGCCGCCCAGCGAGGCGCGCAGCCGCTCGGCGTCGGTGGCTGGCGCGTCGCAGGTGAAGTTGCGGCAGACGTAGGCGGCGGGCGCGCCGCCCACCAGGGGCCGCCCGGCCAGCAGCGGGAACTCATCACTGCCCTCGGTGCCGACGGCGACGACCGCGCCCGGCGCGGTGCCCAGCAGGGCCGTGCGGTGCAGGGTCCGGGTCGCCTCGTCGTCGAGGGCGGGGCCCACCACGGCGACCTCGCGCGGCCCGTCGAGCAGCGCCTCGGCGACGGCGAGCCCCCAGCCGACGAAGCGGGGCACGCGCGGGCCGAGCGCCTTCACCACGCCGAGGGCGCGCTCGGCGGCGGTGCGATGCGGCTCGGAGCCGGTGTGGGCGGCGTAGGACAGCAGGGCGCCCGCGGCGGCGGTCCAGCCCGACGGGGTGGCGTTGTCGGTGGGGTCCTGGGGGCGGCGGATCAGCCGCTCGGCGTCGGCCGCGGTGTCGTACAGCGAGCCCGCCTCGTCGGTGAACCGGGTCAGGACGTGGTCGAGGAGCAGCCCGGCGAAGTCCAGCCAGACGCCCTCGCCGGTGACGGAGGCGAGCGCCAGGAAGCCCTCGGCGACGTCGGCGTAGTCCTCCAGCACCCCGGCGTGGGCGCCCGCCTGCCCGTCCTTGCTGGTGCGGGTGAGGCGGGCGTGGTCGTCGAGGTGCAGCCGGACCAGGAGGTCGGCGGCGGCGACGGCGGCGTCGACCAGGTCGGGGCGGTCGAAGCAGGCGCCGGTCTCGGCGAGCGCGGCGATCGCCAGGCCGTTCCAGGCGGCGACCACCTTGTCGTCACGGCCGGGAGCGGGCCGCCGCGAGCGGGCGGCGAGCAGCCGCTCCCGGACGGAGGCGATCCGCCCGGCGTCGAAGACCCCCTCGTGCTGCGGGAGCTGGAGCACGGACGCGCCGTGCTCGAAGGTGCCCTCCTCGGTCACGCCGAAGTACGGGGCGGCGAGGTCGGCGTCCGCCTCGCCGAGCACCTCCCGCAGCTGCGCGGGCGTCCACACGTAGTAGGCGCCCTCGACGTGCTTCCCGGTGCCGTCGTCGCTGTCGGCGTCGAGCGCGGAGGCGAACCCGCCCTGGTCGGTGCGCAGTTCGCGCACCATGAAGTCGGCGGTCTCCAGGGCCACCCGGCGGGCGAGCTCGGAACCGGTGGAGCGCCAGAGGTGGGTATACACCCGACACAAAAGCGCATTATCGTACAGCATCTTCTCAAAATGGGGCACGACCCAGTCACGGTCGACGGAGTACCGGGCGAAGCCGCCGCCGAGCTGGTCGTAGATGCCGCCGCGGGCCATCCGCTCGCAGGTGTCCCGCGCCATCTGGAGGGCGCCCTCGGCGCCGGTGCGGGCGTGGTGCCGCAGCAGGAACTCGATCACCATGGACGGCGGGAACTTCGGCGCCCCGCCGAACCCGCCGCGCTGCGGGTCGTACTCCCGGGTCAGCCCGAGCAGCGCCTGCGCGAGCTCCGCCTCGCCCGGCGCCTGGGCGTCGCCGTAGGAGATCTCCCGTCCGGCGAGCTCGCGGACGATGTTGCCCGCCACACCGGTGACCTCCTCCCGCCGCTCGGTCCACGCCTGGTGGACGCCCTGGAGCACCTGGCGGAAGGACGGCATGCCGTGCCGGGGCGCGGGCGGGAAGTAGGTACCGAAGTAGAACGGCTCGGCGTCCGGCGTGAGGAAGACCGTCATGGGCCAGCCCCCGTGCCCGGTCGCCGCCTGCACGGCCTCCATGTAGACGGCGTCGACGTCGGGGCGTTCCTCACGGTCGACCTTGACGCTGACGAAGTGCGCGTTGAGGTAGTCGGCCGTGGCCCGGTCCTCGAACGACTCGTGCGCCATCACATGGCACCAGTGGCAGCTGGAGTACCCGACGCTCAGCAGCACGGGCAGGTCCCGCCTGCGCGCCTCCTCGAACGCCTCCCGCGACCAGGGCCACCAGTCGACGGGATTGTCGGCGTGCTGAAGCAGGTACGGGGACGTCTCGTGCGCCAGTCGGTTCGGCATGGTGTCCATCCTGCCCCAGTACCCGCCTCCCGCCCGACGGCACACCGCCGCACCCGCCGTCCGTCCCCTCCCCGCGGGGGGACGCGGCCGGCGGGCGCGGCGCATCGGCATGGTGCCCGGCCGCCTCCCCGGTCGGGTGAGGGGGAAGCCCGGAAGGCGAGGGGTGAAGGTCGCCGCGGCACGGAGCCGGGCCGCGGCGGACGGCCCGGCACGGGGTGCCGGGTCCGGACCGGATCAGCCCTTGGCGGGGGCGCTCCCGGCGTCCGTGCCCGGCTCCGTGTCCGGGGCCGCGGCCTCCTTGAAGTCGACCTTGCCCATGTGCCTGTTCATCGACTTCATCAGACCCCACACCGCCAGGGCCATCACCGCGAAGACGATGAAGCCGAGGACACCGGGGGTGACCTTGTCCTTGTCGACCTCGGCGAGGGTGACGAGGTGCGTCATTGCCAGGCTTGCGCTTGCGCTCATGTCAGGCATTGTCCCGGATGCCCGCGAAGAGGTCGTCCTCGGGGAGGGAGGTGTCCACGAGGGACTTCGCGAGCTCGTACTCCTCCGTGGGCCAGACCTCCTTCTGGATCTCCATCGGCACCCGGAACCAGCCGCCGTCGGGGTCGATCTGCGTGGCGTGCGCGATCAGCGCCTTGTCGCGGATCTCGTAGAAGTCGGCGCAGGGCACGTGCGTGGTCAGCGTGCGCTCGGGACGGTCGGACTCGTCCCACCGCTTGAGCCACTCGCCGTAGGGCGACTCCAGGCCGCGCTCGATCATCGCCTGGTGCAGCGCCTCGGTGCGGGGCCGGTTGAAGCCCTGGTTGTAGTACAGCTTCAGCGGCTGCCAGGCCGGGCCGTACTCGCCCTCGGGGTACTTCTCCGTGTCCGTCGCGCCCTCGAACGCCACCATCGTGATCTTGTGGGTCATGATGTGGTCCGGGTGCGGGTAGCCGCCGTTCTCGTCGTAGGTGGTGATCACCTGGGGACGGAAGGAGCGGATCTTCCGCACCAGCTCGCCGGCCGCCTTGTCGACGTCCTCCAGGGCGAAGCAGCCCTCCGGCAGCGGCGGCAGCGGGTCGCCCTCGGGCAGGCCGGAGTCGACGAAGCCGAGCCACTCCTGCTTGACGCCGAGGATCTCCCGGGCCTCGTCCATCTCCTTCTTGCGCACCTCGTGGATGTGTTCCTCGATGTAGGCGTCGCCCTGGAGCTTGGGGTTGAGGATGGAGCCGCGTTCTCCGCCCGTGCAGGTCACCACCAGCACGTCCACCCCCTCGGACACGTACTTCGCCATGGTGGCCGCGCCCTTGCTCGACTCGTCGTCGGGGTGGGCGTGGACGGCCATCAGTCGCAGCTGGTCAGTCAAGACTCAATCCTCGGTCAGTCGGCGCCCTGTGTGTCGGCGCAGTCCAATAGGTGCCGCCCCGAGGGGCGTCCGCGAGGGGCGGCGGTCGGGTGGCAGTCGGGGGCTTCTATAGTGACCGAATCGGAGGACGAATAATTCCGGAGCGGGGCTCCGGGGCCTCTTTCGGGACATCCCGTCCCGCTCCTGCCGAGAGGACGATCATGAGCACGGCGAGCACGCGACTTCCCGAGGGCCGCTACGGCCGCTCCTCGGACGAACGGGCCGACCGCACGCTCAAGACCGTCGGCGCCGTCCTGGCGGTGCTGCTGCTGGCACTGGTCGGCTACTTCGGCTACCACTACGTCGGCAAGAACGAGATCAGTGCCGAAGTGATCGGCTTCGACATCTCCGAGGACGCGGTCAAGGTGCGTCTGGAGGTCCGCAAGGACGCCGGCGCCGACGGCTACTGCACCCTGCGCTCCCAGGCGGAGAGCGGCGAGGAGGTCGGCCGGGCCGACTTCCGCTTCGGCGGGGAAGCCACCCGCCTCGACCGGGTCGTCACGCTCCGTACCAAGGCCCAGGGCACCACGGCCGAGCTCCTCGGCTGCCACGCCGACTGACGTTGCCCGGAATACGTACGCCCTGACCTGCGTTGACGCACATCTGGGGGCTTATGTCCTCCCCCTTTGGCCCCTGAATTGTTAGGCTCGTGGTTTCGCCCATCCGTGGAGGAACATTCTTCTGGGTAGGGCGATGCTTTGTATTCCCAGTACCTACGAGGAGCACCTGTGACCCAGACCAGCGAGAACGTCACCTGGCTGACCCAGGAGGCGTACAACAAGCTCAAGGACGAGCTTGAGTACCTTACTGGTCCCGCGCGCACGGAGATCGCCGCGAAGATCGCCGCCGCGCGCGAGGAGGGCGACCTGCGTGAGAACGGCGGGTACCACGCGGCCAAGGAGGAGCAGGGCAAGCAGGAGCTCCGTGTGCGCCAGCTGACCCAGCTCCTCGAGAACGCCAAGGTCGGCGAGCCGCCGGCGTCCAACGGCGCGGTGGCGCCCGGCATGGTGGTCACGATCGCCTTCGACGGTGACGAGGACGACACGCTGACCTTCCTGCTCGCCTCCCGCGAGTACGCGAGCTCCGAGATCGAGACGTACTCGCCGCAGTCCCCGCTGGGCGGTGGCGTCATCGGCCACAAGGTCGGCGAGAACGCGGAGTACGAGCTGCCGAACGGCAAGACGGCCTCGGTGAAGATCCTCAAGGCCGAGCCGTACAACGGCTGACGGACCTACGACGGCCCCTGGCGTCCCCGGTGTCCCCGGGTGACGCCGGGGGTCGCTTCACGCCGTCAGCGCGGTCAACGCGGTCAGCGGCGCGGGGCCGCCCGGTACGGGCCGGCGAGCCCGCCGCGCGGCCCGTGTCCCGGACCGCCGTCCCGCGTGCCCGAGACCGCCGCCCCGCGTTTCCCGGACCGCCGCCCCGCGTGTCCCGAACCGCCGCTCCGCGTGTCCCGAACCGCCGCCCCGCGCCGCCGACCGGCCCGCTCAGGCCATGACCGTGTAGCCCGCGTCCCGCAGCGCGCGGCCGACCTCGGCGCAGTGCACCGGACCCTTGGTCTCCAGGTGCAGCTCCACCTCCGCCTCCGTGAACCCGAGCCGCGGATCGGTCCGTACGTGGCTGACGTCCAGGACGTTGGCGTCCGCCGCCGACAGCACGCCCAGCAGTGTGGCCAGGGCGCCCGGCCGGTCCGTCAGGCGCAGGCGGACGGCCAGATAGCGGCCCTGCGCGGCCATGCCGTGGCGCAGCACCCGCTGCATCAGGACCGGATCGACGTTGCCGCCGGACAGCACCGCGACGACCGGCCCCTCGAAGGCGCCCGACGCGCTCAGCAGGGCCGCGACCGGGCTCGCCCCGGCCGGCTCGACGACCAGCTTCGCCCGCTCCAGGCACAGCAGCAGCGCGGCCGACAGCTCGTCCTCGGTGACCGTGCGGACCTCGTCCACCAGATCGCCGACGATGCCGAACGGCACGTCGCCGGGCCGCCCGACCTTGATGCCGTCGGCCATCGTCGCCGGGTTGCGCACCGGCACCGGGCGCCCGGCGGCCAGCGACGGCGGGTACGCCGCCGCGCCCTCCGCCTGGACGCCGACGATCCGCACATCCGGCCGGATCTCCTTCACCGCCACCGCGATCCCGGCCGCCAGCCCGCCGCCGCCGATGCCGACGACGATCGTGCGCACCTGGGGGCACTGCTCCAGGATCTCCAGGCCGACCGTGCCCTGGCCGGCGATGACGTCGGGGTGGTCGAAGGGGTGGATGAAGACCGCGCCGGTCCCGGCCGCGTACTCCTGCGCGGCGGCCAGCGTCTCGTCGACGACCTGGCCGTGCAGGCGCACCTCCGCGCCGTACTCGCGCGTCGCGCTGATCTTCGGCAGCGGGGCGCCCTTCGGCATGAACACCGTCGACCGCACGCCGAGCAGCGACGACGCCAGGGCTACTCCCTGCGCGTGGTTCCCGGCGCTCGCGGCGACCACCCCGGCGGCCTGCTCCTCCGGCAGCAGCCCCGCGATCCGGACGTACGCGCCGCGCAGCTTGAACGATCCCGTCCGCTGGAGGTTCTCGCACTTGAGATGCACCGGCGCGCCGATCAGCTGGGACAGATGCCTGCTGCCCTCCATCGCCGTCACCCGCGCCACGCCCGACAGGATCTTCCGGGCGCCGCGCACGTCGTCGAGGGTGACGGGACGCGGGGTGGAGGCCGTGCTGTAGCTCATGGCTCCAGCATCGCAGTTCACCGTCGCGGAAGCGGGGAGTGACCAAACCGCGGGATCCGCATCGCGCAGCGCCGGTACGCCCCGCCTCCCGGCCGCGTACCCTGTCCCCCAACCAGCAGCCCTCCACGAAGTGAGCCTCCGGCCATGCCCACAACACCTGACATGACGGACCTGACGACCGTCGGTGACAGCGGTCTCCTCGACACGCTGCAACACGAGGTGGCGGTGTTCGCCCGCCGAGCCGAACAGACCCGCCTCGGCGGAGTCGGGCAGGTGCGCAACTCGATGGACCGCGCCGCGTACCTGCTGCTCAACCGGCTCGACAAGGAGGGGCCGATGGGCGTCAAGGCGCTCGCCGCGAGCATGGGGATCGACTCCTCGACCGTCACGCGGCAGGTGGCGCCGCTCGTCGACACCGGACTCGTCAAACGCACCTCGCACCCCGAGGACGGGCGCGCGGTGGTGCTCCAGCTCTCCCCGCGCGGGGCCGCGCGCCTGGAGGAGGTGCGCTCCTCCAGGCGGCAGCTGATGGCGGAGCTGACCCGGGACTGGGCGCCGGAGGAGCGCGAGGCGTTCTGCGCGCTCCTCACGCGCTTCAACGGCGCGCTGTCCGCGCGGATGGCGCTCCAGGGCGTACCGGGTTCCGAGGCGGCCCCGGCCTCCTAGACGCCACCGGTCCCCCGGGCTCCCCGAGCCCCGGGTTCCGCTTGCCGCCCGGCTCTTGACCTGCGGCCCGCCCAGGGCCTCCCATGAGACCGGGTCCCGCGTCGCGGGCGGGCACGTCCCGCACCCGGCCGGGGTCCGTCTTCCCCAGGTTCGCTCAGTTCCCTCAGGTTTCCCTCGGGTTCCCCCAGGGACGCCCTCAGGCGGGAGGCGCGGTGCGAGAACGGCATGCGGCCCGGGACGCCCGCCGGGCGGCGGAGTTCCGGACCTTCGTCGCGGGCGCGGCGGGGCGGCTGCTGCACACCGCCACCCTGCTGACCGCGGAGGCGCCCGGCGACAACCCGCGCGCGCGGCGCCTGCTGACCCTCGCCCTGGCGCACACCTACGCCCGCTGGGACGGCCTGCGCGGTGAGGACGGCGAGGACCCCTACGACCGGGCCCGCCGGTATCTGGCGACCCGCTTCGCCCACGGGGTCCAGCGCCGCCACGGCGTCTTCGGCCGCGCCCGGCCCCGCCCCCGCGGCCCGCTGGCCCGGCTGACCGCGCGGGAACGGCTGATCCTCGTCCTCAGGCTGTACGAGGGCGTCGCCGAGGAGCAGACGGCGGCCCTGCTGGGCCTGACCGGGGAACACGTCCGCACGGTGTGCGACCGGGCGGCGGCCACGGTGCTCCACCCGCCCCGGGAACCCGCGCCGGCGGCACAGCGGGAGACGGCGGCCGGGGCGGCGGCGTCATGAGGCCCCCGCGCGCGTGCGCCGGCGCCCCGCGGCGGCCCGGCACCGGGCGGCGGTGCCCGTGAACCGGGCGGAGCGGGAGGCGGCCGTCCGGCGGATCATGCGGGAGTCCCCGCCACGGGTGCCGCCGGAGCTGTACGCGGACGCGCTGCGCCTCGGCCGGCGGATGCTGAGGCGCCGGGTGGCGGCCCGGCGCCTGATGTGGCTGCTGCTGTGCGCGGCGGCGCTGGCGTTCACCGTGTGGGCGGTGACCGCCTGGGAGCGGCCGCCGTCGGAGACGACCCCGCCCCTGCCGGGCTGGTGACCGGGCCGTCGGCCCGCTCCCGGAACAGCTAGCCGAGCGCCTGCTGGAGATCCTCCAGCAGGTCGTCGGCGTTCTCGATGCCGACGGACAGACGCACCAGATCGGCGGGCACCTCCAGGGCGGAACCCGCCGCCGAGGCGTGGGTCATCCGGCCCGGGTGCTCGATGAGCGACTCCACGCCGCCCAGGGACTCGCCGAGCGTGAACACCTTCGCGCGGTCGCAGACCTCGACGGCCGCCTCCTCGCCGCCCTCGACGCGGAACGACACCATGCCGCCGAACGCCCTCATCTGCTTGGCGGCGATCTCGTGCCCGGGGTGCTCCGGCAGTCCCGGGTACAGGACGCTCGTCACGCGCGCGTGCCGGGTCAGCATCTCGGCGACCTTGGCGGCGTTCTCGCTGTGCCGGTCCATGCGCACGGCGAGCGTCTTGGTGCCGCGCAGCACCAGCCAGGAGTCGAAGGGCCCGGCGACCGCGCCCATCGCGTTCTGGTGGAACGCCAGCTCCTCGCCGAGCTCCGGGTCGGAGACGACCAGCGCGCCGCCGACGACGTCGGAGTGGCCGCCCATGTACTTGGTCAGCGAGTGCACGACGACGTCCGCGCCGAGCGAGAGCGGCTGCTGGAGGTACGGCGTGGCGAAGGTGTTGTCGACGACCAGCCTGGCGCCCGCGTCCCGGGTGACCTGGGCGACGGCGGCGATGTCGGTGATGCCGAGCAGCGGGTTGGAGGGCGTCTCCACCCACACGGCCTTGGTCTTCGGGGTGAGGGCCGCCCGCACGGCGGCGGGGTCGCCGCTGTCGGCCACCGACCACTCCACGCCCCAGCGGGAGGCGACCTTGGCGAAGAGGCGGAAGGTGCCGCCGTAGGCGTCGTTGGGGATCACCACGTGGTCGCCGGGGCGCAGCAGCGTGCGCAACAGGCAGTCCTCGGCCGCCAGTCCGGACGCGAACGCGAGACCCCGGCGGCCGCCCTCCAGAGCGGCCAGGTTCTCCTCCAGCGCGGTGCGGGTCGGGTTGGCGCTGCGGCTGTACTCGTAGCCGCCGCGCAGACCGCCGACGCCGTCCTGCTTGTACGTCGACACCTGGTAGATCGGCGGGACGACCGCGCCCGTCAGGGGATCGGCGGTGTTGCCCGCGTGGATCGCGAGCGTCTCGAAGTGCTGACTGATGTGCCTGTCGCTCATGGGCCCGAGCGTAGTGGGCGAGCGGCCCCGGCGGGTTTTCCACAAGGCCGCCGCACGGGTTGGCCAATTGTCGGCGCGGTCTGGTTCGCTGGAGACATGGAGATTCTCTGGGTCCTGATGGCACTGGTCATGCTCGGCTTCGTGCTGCTGCCCGTCCTGCGGCGTCGGCGCGGCCTGCTCGAGCAGGTGCCGCCCGGCCATCCGGACGCCGCCGACCCCGCGCACTACGGATTCGTGCGCGAGGAGGAGCTCGACGTCCGCCTGCCCGGCCCCGACGAGGACCTGCTGGACGTCCTGGACGTCGTCCAGCGGACCCAGGACTACCGGGCGGCGCGGCAGCTCCTGGCCGGTACGGAGGCGGAGGGCGAGCTGCGCTGGCAGCGCGTGCAGGCGTTCGCGGGCGCCGCGTCGCTGGAGCTGCGGCAGCGGCCCGGCGGGGTGAGCGAGGCCCCGGGCGGGCAGTGGCTGCGGGTGTGGCGGACCGAGGCGCCCAAGGACCCCGGGGGCGCGGCGGTGCACGCCGAGTTCCTGGTGCAGCAGGCGTGGCGCACGTCGACGCCCGGCACGGACGAGTTCCGGATCATCATGGAGGAGGCGAGGGCGGCGTGCGGCGACGCGGCGCTGCTGGCGCCCGGCGACCCGGTCCCGTACGTCATCGAGCTGTCGGTGGCCCGTGGCCTGGGCTACTCGCGCGAGGAGTTCGAGCAGCTCTGGCTGAAGATCCTCGACCGCGCCCCGGCGCACATGGGCGCGCATCTGGCCGCGCTGCACTACTGGTGCGAGAAGTGGCACGGCTCCCGCGAGCTGGCGTACTCCTTCGCGGAGGCCGCCGCGGCCCGTGCGCCCCGGGGCTCGCTGCTGGCCGCGATGCCGCTGTTCGCGGTCTTCGAGCACCTCCCCGAGGTCAATCTGGTCAGCGGCTTCTACCAGAGCGAGGTCGTGCGGAAGGCGGTGCACGGCGCGCTGCACGCGGTCCACTCGGCCCGCGCCGACGATCCGATGCTCCCGCACGTCCGCCACCTGCTGGTCTTCTTCCTGGTCCGCGGTGAGCGCTGGGCGGAGGCCATGAACCAGCTCATACACATCGACGGCCACGTGGGCGCCCTGCCCTGGACGCTGTCCCCTGACCCGGCGGCCGAGTTCGCCGTGTACCGGGCGATGGCGGTGGCGGGCTTCGAGGCCAACGGCGGCAGCCCGGCGAGCCTGCCCCACTGAGCCCCGGGCGGGCCCCGCCGCGGGTCCCGCCCGGCCGGGGCGGCGGCCGGAATTCCGCCCGCTCCCCGCACGTTGTTCCGTGCGTCGCCCCGATTGGAGACCGCATGTTCCTGTCCCGCCGTACGCCCCAGCTCCCGACCCCCGAGCAGGCGCTGCCCGGCCGCCCGGAGCCGGCGTTCACGGTCCCCGACCGCCACACCGTCCTCGGCACCCCGCTCCTCGGCCCCTACCCCGAGGGTCTGGAGACCGCCGACTTCGGCCTGGGCTGCTTCTGGGGTGCCGAGCGCACGTTCTGGCAGCTCCCGGCGGGAGTCTGGACCACCCTGGTCGGCTACCAGGGCGGCTACACGGAGAACCCCACCTACGAGGAGGTCTGCTCGGGCCTGACCGGCCACACGGAGGCCGTCCGCGTCGTCTACGACCCGAAGGTGATCTCCTACGAGCGGCTCCTGAAGACCTTCTGGGAGTCCCACGACCCCACGCAGGGCTTCCGCCAGGGCAACGACGTCGGCACCCAGTACCGCTCGGCGATCTACACCCACACCCCCGCCCAGGCCGCGGCGGCCGAAGCCTCCCGCACCGCCTACCAGCGGGTCCTGACCGCCTCGGGCCACGGCCCGATCACCACGGAGATCCTCCCGGCCGAGGGCCGCCCGTTCTACCCGGCCGAGGCATACCACCAGCAGTACCTCGACAAGAACCCGGCGGGGTACTGCGGCATCGGCGGGACGGGCGTGTCCTGCCCGGTCGGCGTCGCCCCGGCACCGGAAGCAGCGAACGAGTAGGCGCAAGTCGCGCTCGCCTGGCCTGAGCCGCCTCTCCGTGGTCCCCGGTCATCATCCGTTCGCCCAGGGACCACACACGTTCGCGTCCGGCACCAGCCGTACGGAGATCGTTTTCGGATATCCCGGGTGTCGCTCCTGGTCGTCCAGACAGCGGGTGCTGCGCTGACGTCGACGGCCGCCGGGCGGGCTCGGCCGTCTGACGTAGGCCGCCGGGGCGGACGGTCCGGCCGTCACGTCGGCGGGACCCCGGTGGTCACGTCCAAGTGGTGGTGGAAGGCGGCGCGGCCCGTGGGCGTCAGCCGTACGACGCGGGAGCCCTCGGCGGGTACGAGCCAGGACTCGCGCAGCGCGTGGTGGAAGACGGCGGCCGCCACCGCACCCGCCAGGTGGGAGCGGCCCTCGGTCCAGTCGAGGCAGGTGCGCACATGCGGTGTCGGGTCCTGGGCGATGCCCAGGTCCCGTAGCCAGGCGGCGCCGGCCGGGGTGAGGGCCGGGCCGGACTCCCAGCTCAGCAGCGCCCGCTCGGTCATCGCGTCGGTGATCGCCACGGCCAGGGAGCCCCCCAGGTGGTCGTAGCAGACGCGGGCGAAGCCCAGGGCGCGGTACTGGCGGGCGGCGGTGAGCGAACGGACCGGGACGAGTCGTTTGGGTGCCCGCGCCGCCAGGGCCTCGATCATCTCGGCGGCACCGGAGTCCGCGAGGCGCACATGGCGGTGCCGCCCCGCGCGCTCCTCGGTCAGCAGCCCCCCGGCCACCAGGCGGTTGAGGTGACCGGTCGCCGTCGAGGGCGCGACACCGGCCAGGCGCGCGAGCTGCGTCGCCGTCCAGGCGCGGCCGTCGAGCAGCGCCAGGCAGAAGGCGGCACGCGTGCGATCGGCCAGCAGCGCCGCCAGGAAGGCGATGTCGGGTTCCTCGGCATGGACGCCGGGGCTGTCGGGGCTGGTCACCCCGCCATTGTCGGCGACCGTCGCTTCGGCGTCCGCCGAAACGTCACGCCCCTAGCGTCGTGGGCATGGCGATCGAAACCCATCGAGTGATCCGGCCGAGCATCCTCTACTTCGGCACGCCCGTGGTCCTGCTGACCACGGAGAACGACGACGGCAGCGTCAACCTGGCCCCGATCTCCTCCGCCTGGGCGCTGGGACGGCATGTCGTCCTGGGCCTGGGCGCGGAGAGCCAGACCGCGCGCAACCTCGCGGCCCGGCCCGATCTGGTGATCAACGTGGCGTCACCGGAGCTGTGGGAGAAGGTGGAGCGCCTCGCGCCGCTCACCGGTGCCCACCCCGTGCCGGAGAGCAAGCGCGCGGTCTACCGGTACGAGCGGGACAAGTTCGGCGCGGCCGGGCTCACCCCGGCCGGATCGGACCTGGTGAGACCGCCGCGCGTCGCCGAGTGCGCCCTGCAACTGGAGGCGCGGGCCCGTGCGCTGACACCGGGCGGGGCGGGGCTGTTCTTCAGCGTCGAGTGCGAGGTGCTGCGGGTGCACGCCGACGAGCGCATCGTCGTGCCGGGCACCCAGCACATCGACCCGGCCGTCTGGAGCCCGCTCATCTACAACTTCCGTCACTACCACGGCCTCGCCCCGGAGGTGGGCCACGGGTTCCGCTCGGAGACGGCGGGGGTCGCGGCGGGCGCCGCCTGACGGCCGCACCGCGTCGGACGGCGGCGGGCGGCGCCCGTCTCCGGGCGGATCGGCGGGAGTGTCAGCCGCCGCTGCCGTAGGGCCTGGTCAGGATCTCCAGGCGGTGGCCGTCGGGGTCGTCGAAGTACAGGCCCCGGCCGCCGTCGTTGTGATTGATCTCGCCGGGCCGGTGGCGGTAGGGGTCCGCCCAGTAGGTCAGCCCCGCCTCCCGGACCCGGGCGAAGATCACGTCGAAGTCGTCCTCCGAGACCAGGAACGCGTAGTGCTGGGGCGTGATCTCACCGTCGGTGTCGAGGAAGTCGAGGGTGACGCCGTTGGGGATCTCGACCGGGAGGAAGGGGCCGTAGGGCGGCCCGACCTCCAGTCCGAGGAGTCCGGCGAGGAACCGCGCCGATGCCTCCTTGTCGTGCGCGGCGACGATGGTGTGGTTCAGCTGGACGGTCATCGTGTGAGCCTCCCTGCTGCCGCAGCGCGGCCCTCGGCTCGCGCCATCGGCTCCTGGCTGGTACGGCTCTCACCACGCTATGCGGTCCGCCCGGGCCGCCTCATCCGCCCGTGGATGTGACCGCCCCCCGCCTTTCGTCCTCGGTCCGGCGCCGTACCGGTGGCGGACGGCCGGAAGGCCCCGGCGCGGGCGAATTCCAGGGCCTTCCGGCGGGCGGCGCCCCGGCTCAGATCGTCGCCGTGTCGATCACGAACCGGTAGCGGACGTCGCTGGCGAGCACCCGCTCGTACGCCTCGTTGATCTCCGAAGCGGCGATCAGCTCGATCTCCGCGCCGATGCCGTGTGCGGCGCAGAAGTCCAGCATCTCCTGGGTCTCGGCGATGCCGCCGATCATGGACCCGGCGAGGGACTTGCCGCCGCCGATGACCGAGAACAGGTTCAGGGAGACCGGCTCCTCGGGGGCGCCCACGTTGGCGAGGGTGCCGTGGGTCTTCAGCAGCGACAGGTACGCGCCGAAGTCGAGCGGGGCGGAGACGGTGGAGACGATCAGGTCGAAGGTGCCGGCCAGCTCCTCGAAGGTCTTCGGGTCGCTGGTGGCGTAGTAGTGGTCGGCGCCCAGCTTCAGGCCGTCGTCCTTCTTGCGCAGCGACTGCGACAGCACGGTCACCTCGGCGCCGAGCGCGTGCGCGATCTTCACGCCCATGTGGCCGAGGCCGCCGAGGCCGACGATCGCGACCTTCCTTCCGGGGCCGGCGCCGAAGCGCTTGAGCGGGGAGTAGAGGGTTATGCCTGCGCACAGCAGGGGCGCGGCGGCGTCGAGGGGCAGGCCCTCGGGGATGCGGACGACGTAGTTCTCGTCGACGACGATCTTCTGGGAGTAGCCGCCGTAGGTCGGCTCGCCGTCCCTGCCGATGCCGTTGTACGTCGGGACGTTGCCCTGGACGCAGTACTGCTCCTGGCCCGCCTGGCAGTTCTCGCAGGCGCGGCAGGAGTCGACCATGCAGCCGACGCCGGCCCGATCGCCGACCTTGAACCTGGTCACGGCGGAGCCGACCTCGGTGACGATGCCCGCGATCTCGTGGCCGGGGACCATCGGGAAGATCGCCTCGCCCCAGCCCTCGCGGACCTGGTGGATGTCGGAGTGGCAGATGCCGGCGAACCTGATGTCGATCAGGACGTCGTGCGCACCGACCTCGCGCCGCTCGATGGTGGTGCGCTCCAGCGGAGCCTTGGCGGCGGGGGCGGCGTACGCGGCAACAGAGGTGGTCATGCCGGGGGTCTCCTAGCGGGGTCGTGCGCGCCCGGCTGCCTGTCGGCCGGGCAATGGCCTCCAGCCTGCCGGACGCGCGGACATCCACCCAGGTCACGGCTCTGCGTACGTCTGCGGTTCCTACCACTGGCGAGGTCAGGCTCGTATGCGTACGACCAGCAATACTGGAGTGCATGGACGTACAGGAGACCGGCGGCGGCCTGGACCGGCGTGCCGAGCTGAGCGAGTTTCTGCGCACCCGGCGGGCCCGGCTGAAGCCGGAGGACGTCGGTCTGCCGCAGCTCGGCCGGTACCGCCGGGTGCCGGGGCTGCGCCGGGAGGAGCTGGCGCAGCTCGCCGGGGTGTCCGTGGCGTACTACACGCGGCTGGAGCAGGGCAACGGGCAGAACGTGTCGGCGGAGGTGCTGGACTCGATCGCGCGGGCGCTCAGGCTGAGCGACGCCGAGCACCAGCATCTGGTGCACCTGGCGAAGCCGAAGCGGCACCGGAGGAAGGCGGTGGCGCGCACCCAGCAGGTCCGGGTGGCGCTGCGGCAACTGCTGGAGTCGATCGACGGCGTGCCGGCGTACGTGGTGGGGCGGCGTTCGGACGTCCTCGCCTGGAACCGGATGGCGGCGGCCCTCTTCGGCGACTGGGGCAGGCTGCCGGCGCCGGAGCGGAACTGGGCGCGGCGGGTGTTCCTGGACCCGGCCTACCGGGAGCTGTTCGTGGACTGGGAGGGCAAGGCGGCCGACATGGTCGGCTATCTGCGCATGGACGCCGGCTGCCACCCGGACGACCCGCAGCTGTCCGCGCTGGTCGGGGAGCTGTCGGTGAAGAGCGAGGAGTTCCGGCGGCTGTGGGCGGCGCACGACGTGAAGGAGAAGACGCACGGTGAGAAGCGGCTGCGGCATCCGCTGGTCGGCGAGGTGACCCTGTACTTCGAGACGTTCCGCCCGGCCGACGACGGGGAGCAGTCGCTGATCACGTATCACGCCGAGCCGGGCTCCGCGTCGGCGGACGCGCTGCGGCTGCTGGCGAGCTGGGGGTCGGACGCGGCGGCCGTACGGACGGGCTGATCCCGGCGGCGGGTCGGAAGGCCGCCGCCGGGACCGTGGTGATCCGGAGCCCTACTTGCCGTGGTAGGCGTCGTAGACCGAGATCGTCGACGTGTTGCCCTTCTTGTCGGTGATCACGGCGCGGAAGGAGATGCCCTTCCCCTTCGCCGGGTTCTGCACCGAGATCTTGCCCTTGGTGACGGTGGCCTTCTTCCAGGTCTTGCCGTAGTCGTAGGACACGTACACCGTGAGCGACTTGAGGTTCGCGCCCGCGGCGGAGCCCTCGACGGTGACCGGGACGGTGACCTTCCGTCCGGCGGGGGCCTTGCTGTCCAGGCCGACGGCCGCGCCGAAGCGGGCCGTGGAGGCGGGCAGCTTGGTCTCGTCGCCGGTCTTCTTGGAGCGGAAGGTCCAGCTCGCGTCGATGCGGCTGGCCGCCGCGGCGACCTTGGGGCTGCGCTTGACCGAGGTGGTCAGCCGGTAGGCCGCGTCACCGGCGGGGACGGTGAACTCCTCGTTGCCGAACAGCGGGTCCTTGTGCGAGCCGACCTTCTTGCCGTCGCGGTACAGGGTGGTGGTGACGGCGGTGAACAGCGAGGAGCCCGCGTGGCCCTTGCCGTCCGCGAACAGCGGGAGGTCGCCGCTGATCGCGTTGCCGTCGCGGAACAGGCCGAACTCGGAGGTCACGCGGGGCGCGAAGACGGCCGTGTTGAACGTCGTCGCGTAGCTCTTGCCCGCCTTGTAGGCCTGCGGCGCGTCGAGCACGTAGGCCGCCTCGATGGTCGGGAAGCCCTCCTCGTCGAGGGAGCCGTGCTGCTCGAAGCCGATGTCCCAGCGGACGCCGCCGGCGGTCGACAGGTGCAGGGTGCGGGTGCCGGGCAGGGTCTGCGGGATGCCGATCGCGGAGCCGCCCATGCTGTCGGGCAGCATGCCCATCGCGGAGACGGCGCCCTTCTTGCCGCTCGTGGAGACGCCCAGGCCGGCCTTCAGCGTGGCCAGGTCGCCCTTCTTGTAGTGGCGGGTGTAACCGGTGGCGAGCTGCTTGACGGTGCCGCCCGCGACGGTGTCGTACTGCTCCTTGGCGCCCTTGCTCCAGTGGCCGTCCCACTGCTGGTACAGCGAGCCGTCGGTGATCTGCGGACCGAGGTGCCGGGTGCGGAAGTTGTCGTAGGAGTCCAGCCACCAGCCGAAGCCGTAGATGGAGTCGCCGGTCTCGACCGTGAAGTCGGGGGAGGCGAACTCGGACTTGGCGGCCTTGTCCGGGACGGTGATGGACACCGGCTTCGCGGTGCGCGCGTCCAGGGTGATCGTGGTCTTCCCGGTGACGTTCAGCTTCGGCTGGGCGAGCCAGTCGGCGCCCTTGTACTTCTCCGGGTCGGCGGAGACGTACAGGGAGGCGTTGAGGATGTAACCACCCTTGGGAACGCGGGCGGTGACGGTGCCGTCGGCGTCGTACGGATTGAACCAGGTGTCCTTGCCGAGCCCGGAGACGCCGGTCAGGTCGATGTCGTAGTTGGCGGCGGGCTTGCCGTCGCGGCCGACGGTCTTCAGCGTGACGTCGTACGACTCGACCTCGCGCTCCACGGTCGCGGCGGTGCGCACGCTCTGCCCGCCGCCGGTCGCCGTCACGTACGCCGAGTAGGCGCCGTCGGCGGTGCCGCCGAGGCGGGTGTCGGCGGTGAGGTCGACGGAGGCGGTGCCGCCCGCGGGGACGGTGACCGTGTCCGTGCCGAGGGTGAAGAAGCCGGCCGGGGCCGCCTTGCCCGTGGGGCCGGTGGCGGTGGCGGTCAGTTTCAGGGTGACGTCGGCCGTGCCGAGGTTGCGGTACGTCAGCTTCTTGGTGACCGGCTTGTCGTCCGTGTGCGGCCACTGCTGCTTGCCGAAGGTCAGCGACACCGGTTCGGCGACGACGGTCTGCCGGATGGCCTTGTCGGCCTGGATGCGGCCCGCGCCCTGCTGGAACGGCGTGTAGGCGCCGCCCTTGGCGGAGCCGGTGAGGGCGCCCTTCAGCTCGGCGTACGTCCAGTCGGGGTGCTGCTGCTTGAGGAGGGCCGCCGCGCCCGCGACGTGCGGGGTCGCCATCGACGTACCGGAGATGGTGACGTAGCCGGCCGGCTTCTCGCCCTCCTCCCTGGCGATGACGCTGTTGCGCGCGGAGGCGGCGGTGATGGCGACGCCGGGGGCGGTCACGTCCGGCTTGACGGCGCCGTCCAGGCCGGGGCCCCGGCTGGAGAAGGAGGCCAGCTTGTCCTTGCCGTCGACCGCGCCGACGGTGAGGGCCGCGGCGGCGCTGCCCGGCGAGCCGACGGTCTGGTCGCCGAAGTCGCCCTCGTTGCCGGCGGCGATGGCGAAGAGGATGCCCTTCTCCGCGGAGAGCTTGTTGACCTGCGCTTCCAGCGGGTCGATCTCCGGGGTGTCGCCACCGCCGAGGCTGAGGTTGACGATGTCGGCGCCCTGCTGGGCGGCCCACTCCATGCCGGCGAGGATGCCGGAGTCGTCGCCGTAGCCGTCGTCGCTGAGTACCTTGCCGTTGAGCAGTTGGGCGCCGGGCGCGACGCCCTTGTACGTCTTTCCGGCGCCGGCCGCGATGGAGGCGACGTGCGTGCCGTGGCCGAACTTGTCGGTGGCGTCGGGCGAGGTGGAGAAGTTCTTCGAGGCGACGACCTGGTTCTTCAGGTCGGCGTGGGTGGTGTCGACGCCGGTGTCCAGGACGGCGATCTTGACGCCCTTGCCGTCGTAGCCGGCGGCCCACGCCTTGGGGGCGCCGATCTGCGGGACGGAGGTGTCGAGGCTGGCCTTGCGGACGCCGTCCAGCCAGATGTGCGCGATGCCGGAGGCGGTCTTCCCGCCGTCGGTGACGGCGTCCCACAGCTCGGGCGTCTCCTGCTGCGGGGTCTGGACGGCGTCGGCGTTGAGGCTCTTCAGGGTGCGGCGGAGGGTGCCCGCCTCGCGGACGTCGGCCTTGGTGGCGGCGGCGCTGCCCCGGTAGCCGACGATGACCTTCAGGCCGTTCTTGTGGGCCTTGCGGCTGGCGGACCTGGTGAGTTCGGTGACGTCGAACAGGCGCTGGTCCAGCTTGCCGGTGGCGAGCAGGCGGGCGGCGTCGGCCGGGACGACGAGCGTGTGCCCGCCGGTCCTGCGGATCTGGACGGGTATGTGCTCGCGGCCCTTGGCCCGCTCCAGGCCGGTGACCCGGCCCTTGGCGTCGAGGACGACCCGGTCGCCGGTGATCAGCGTGACGCGCTGCTGCCCGGCGACGGAGCCCCGGGCGGCGGCACCGGCCGTCTGCTCCCCCTCCGCCGCGGCCGGGCCGGTCATGCCCGCCGCGAGGGCCACGGCCACCGCCGTGGCGACGGTCGCCCCGCATGCTCTCTTCATTTGTCTGCGCAAGTTTCCCCCTTGCAGAAGTACCGGGTGCCTATCCCCGTTCACCCGGCCGGGGGTGGTTTCGCACACACGTACATCCCCCCGGAAGGGGCAGTATGCCGAGAGGTGATCAGCCACTCAAGGGAAAAGAGTCCGATTCGACACATGGTCGGACAATCGCCCGGCAACTGTTACACGATCGACGGGTGGCGTTACCTCACCGCGAAATTTGTTACCCGTCCGAGGGGTCGGGCCGAGGAGCCGGCCGCACACACGACGACGCCGCCCGCCCCGTGGGGGGCGGGCGGCGTCGTGCGGAACCGGGCGGAGGGGGCGTCAGACGGCCGAGCCCGCCTTCCACTGCTCCCAGTTCATGTTCCAGCCGTTGAGGCCGTTGTCCGGCGCGATGGTCTTGTCGCCGGTGTTCTGGACGACGACCACGTCACCGATGAGGGAGTTGTTGTAGAACCAGGCGCCCGGCGTGTTCGGGTCGTTGGCGCCCTTGGTGTCGGACAGGCCCACGCAGCCGTGGCTGGTGTTGGCGTTGCCGAAGATGGACTTGGCACCCCAGTAGTTGCCGTGGATGAAGGTGCCGGAGGTGCTCAGGCGCATGGCGTGCGGCACGTCCTTGATGTCGTACTCGCCTTCGCCGTCGTCGTCGGTGAAGCCGACCGTCGCGCCGTTCATCCGGGTCTCCTTGAACTTCTCGGAGATCACCATCTGGCCCTCGTACGTCTTGTTCTCGGGCGAGCCGGCGGAGATCGGGATGGTGCGCACGACCTTGCCGTCCTGCGTGACCTTCATCTGCTTGGTCTTCGCGTCGACGTAGGAGACCTGGTTGCGGCCGATCTTGAAGGTGACCGTCTTCTGCTGGACGCCGTAGACGCCCTCGGCACCCTCCACTCCGTCGAGCGCCAGCTTCAGGGTGACGGTCGCGCCCTCCTGCCAGTAGTTCTCCGGGCGGCAGTCCATGCGGTTGGCGTTGAACCAGTGGCAGGCGACCTCCTGACCGCTGGTGGTGCTGACCGTGAT
Source organism: Streptomyces sp. NPDC052020 (assembly GCF_040680575.1). Lineage (NCBI taxonomy): Bacteria > Bacillati > Actinomycetota > Actinomycetes > Kitasatosporales > Streptomycetaceae > Streptomyces > Streptomyces sp. NPDC052020. Next base: position 49,151 of record NZ_JBFAWY010000023.1, on the reverse strand, counting down.
GCCCTTCTGGACGGCGGCCTTGTTGGTGATCGCCTTGTCGAAGTTGATCGACACGGGCATGCCGACGCCGACGGTGGTGCCGTCGTCCGGCGTGAAGGTGCCGATGAAGCTGTTGGCGGGGGACACCGTGGTGAACGACGCGTTCTCGTGCGCGGCGCGGCCCTCGGCGTCCGTCGCGGTGGCGGTCACCTTGTAGGTGGTGGCGCGCTCCAGCTGGCCGGTGGGCTTCCAGCTCGTCTTGTCGGCGGATATCTGGCCGCCGACCTCCGCGCCGTCGGCCGTGGTCATCTTCACCTCCGTGAGCGTGCCCTTGCTCACGGTGACGGCGGCGGAGTTGTTGATGGAGGCGTTGCTGGAGCCGTCCTTGGGCGTGATCTTGATCTGGGCCTCGGACGTCTTCTCGGCTGCCGCCTTGTCGACCGTGGCCTGCGAGGCGCCGTCGCCTCCGCCGCCGGAGGCGTCGTCACCGCCGGAACAGGCCGAGAGCACCAGCACACCGCCGAGCAGTGCGGACGCGGCCGCCAGGCCCTTGCGCCGCCTACTGTTGGTCATCACACGCTTCTCCATCGTTGCCGATTCCCGAAAACCCCGAGATTCCCCGTCACAAACGTTCAACGTTACGACCGGTTCGCCCGGTTCCACGTCCCTGGCGGGTGTGGGACACACCACGTCCGCCCAGCGGGGGCGGCCGCGGATGCCGTCCGTACGTCCCCTGAGACGAGCGGACCCCGGACGGCGGTTGCCCGCCCGGGGTCCGGGTGCCTCCCGTCGCCTCAGCCGGCCGTCCGCCCGCCGCCGTCCACGTCCCGTGCGGCTGCCGCGTCCTCCGCGTCGTCCTGCCCGCCATCATCCTCGTCGAAGTCCCACTCGGGCGAGCCGGGGTCGTAGTCGATCCGCTCACTGCTCCAGGAGGCTTGCTGGAGTTCGACCCCGGGCACCTCGCTGACCAGGTCGAACGGGTCGACGAGATAGGCCAGCGCCTCCGCGGTGTCCTCTGTCACAGCGTTCTGCGCATGCATCTGCTCCTCACCCGGCATGTCGGGGTCGTCCGCGATCCGCTGGAGCGCGGCCCCGGTGACCGCCTCCTCGTCGTCCACCGCGAGGACGAGTTCCACCCGAAGGCGCACAAAACGTGATGTCTCTGGAGTGCTCATGTGCGGAGCGTACGGTGACCGGCTCCCGTGACTTTCCGGTGACCCGCGCCTTTCACTAACATCGCCCCACACGGCCAATTCGCCAGCGCCACAAGGGGATCGATATTCCGTGTCATCCGCTCGCCGTTCCTTGCTGACCGCCACCGCCGCGGGCAGCCTGCTGTGCGCCCTGTGGTTCGTCCCGTCCGCGAACGCGACACCGGACGCCTTGGCGTCACAGACCTCCTCCGCGAGCCCGTCTTCGCAGGTCACAGAGCAGGCGAGGGCGAAGTCGGCCACGGAGGCGACGGACCTGGGCACCACCGGGGAGCAGGTCCGGCTGGCCGACACCGGCAGCTTCGACAGCACGCCGTACGTCGTCGGCGGCACGCTCTTCCTGACGCTCGGCGCCGGGTTCGTCGTCTACTCGGTGCGCCGGGAACGCCTTGGCCTGTGAGTGACTTGACGGACTTTTGACCCGGCCCGCGCGGGTGTCAGGGCGAGTGCCGCCCCCGGAACCGGCGGCGCTCCCCGTCCTCCTCCCGGGGCGGCTCGTCCGCCAGCCGCACGACCGGGTCCCGCGGGCCCTCGCGCCCGGCGACGACGGGCCGGGCCGCCCCTTCGGCCTTGGCGCGGTACTGGGCCGCGTCGGCGAGCCGGAACAGCCGGCGCGCGGAGCGCACGGGCCCGATGGGGTCCTCGGTGGAGGCGACGCCGCAGGCCACGCCGTCGCCGATCTCCATCTCGGCGGCGCGGCGGCACAGTTCCCCGGCCGCCTCGACCACCGCGTCGGCGGGCGGCCCGACCGCGAGCAGGCAGAACTCGTCGCCGCCGAGGCGGGCCGCCAGCGCGCCCGGCACCATGGCGCCGCACAGCGACAGCACCGTCCCGAAGCGCTCCAGCAGCCGGTCGCCGACCGCGTGCCCGTGGGTGTCGTTGACCCGTTTGAGCCCGTTGAGGTCGCAGACGACGAGGCTGACGGCGACACCGTCCCGGCGGTGCCGCTCGATCGCCTCGTCCAGGCGGGCGTCGACGGCGCGGCGATTGGCGAGCCCGGTGAGGGCGTCGGTGTACGCCAGCCGCTTGGCCTCCTCCAGCCGCTCGGTCTGGGCGAGGCCGGCGGCGACGACGGAGGCCAGGACGGTGGCGAAGTCGGCGTCGGCCCGATCGAAGACGGGGGCGCCGACCGGGCGGGCGACGTACAGCTCGCCCCAGGCCCGCCCGTGCAGCACGATCGGCGCGACCACACAGCAGCCGCGCCCGCGGCGGCGCAGGGCGGCGACCCGCTGGTGGACGTAGCCGGGGCGCCCGGCCGCCGGGCCCTCGGCGGTCTCCACCCAGGCGCCGGGCTCGCCGCCCCCGGCCCAGCGTTCGTGCAGGAACTCGGTGATCTCCGCGAACTGGTGCACCGGGTAGGACTCGTCGTCCGGGAACTCCTCCTCGCCCTCCGCCCGCTCCCCGGCGTTCACCAGGACGCGCAGCCGGCCCAGCTCCCGCTCCCACACCGACAGCGCGGCGAAGCTCCCGCCCAGCGCCCGGCACGCCCCGGTGGCCGCCGCGCACCACGTCTCACGGGAGCTGCACGCGGCCGCCATACCCTGGGCCAGTGCGACCACGGCCGCGAGCCGACTGTCCTCACCCATCACCCCAGGCTAGGGAAATTCGGGATAAACCGGGACATCGATGCGGCGAACGGGGAGCAGCCACGCCCTCGCCGCTTTGCCCTCGCCGCCCCGGCTCACTCCCCCGGCCACCGCGGCGCGCGCTTCTCGTTGAACGCCGCCACTCCCTCCGCCCGGTCCCCCGAGAACGCCACCGTCCGCCAGGCCGCGTCCTCGACCTCAAGCCCGGTGCGCAGATCCAGCCCGTGCCCGAGCCGCAGCGCCTTCTTGGCCGCCCGCAGCCCGACGGGCGAGTTCGCGGCGATCCGGGACGCCAGCGCGAGGGCCTCCTCCCGGTCCCGCCCCTCGTCCACCAGCTGGTCGACCAGCCCCAGCTCCCGCGCCTCCCCGGCTTGCACCCGGCGTGCCGTGAAGACCAGCTCGGCCGCCCGGGCGGCACCCACGCGCCGGGGCAGCAACTGGGTCCCGCCGCCGCCGGGGATCACCCCGACGGACACCTCGGGCAGCCCCACCACGGCCGTGCGGTCGGCCACGATCAGGTCGCACGACAGCGCCAGCTCGAACCCGCCGCCCAGCGCGAAGCCGTGGACGGCGGCGATCGCCGGCACGGGCAGTTCCAGGACACCGGTGTACGCGGCGCGCGCCACGGGCCGCTGCCGCAGCAGGTCGGCGTCGCTGAAGGAGTTCCGCTCCTTCAGGTCGGCTCCGACGCAGAACGCCCGCTCGTGCGTCGAGGTGAGCACCACGGCCCGTACGTCGCGGTCCTCGCCCAGCGCCGCGCAGGCCGCGGTGAGGGAGCGGGCCATCTCGGTGGAGACGGCGTTCATGGCCTTCGGCCGGTCGAGTGCGAGTTCCGCGACATGCCCGCCCTCGTGCCGCCGCACCAGGACGAACTCCCCGAACCGCTCCTCGCTCATGGCACCCTCCGGTTAACGCTGGTTCACACCTCTCCCGATCATCGCAGGGCCGGGCGCGCGGGGGAAGGCGGGGCGTCCCCTTCCGGGTGGCAAGGTCCGCGTACCCGTTCGAGTGACATGCCGCCGAGTCGCGCTCCCCGGACCTCGGCAACGGCATAACGTGCGCTCGCCGCGGCGCGTCGGGGGACGCCTGGGCACCGGGGAGGAGCACCGATGACGACGGACACACCGGCCACGCCACACCACCGCACCGAGGCCGGGACGGCGCCGCTCCCGCCGCACGGTGCCCGACCCCGCCCGTGGGGACCGCGGGGCCGTCACCGCCGGCCGCCCCGCCCGCACAAGCTGCTGCTCGGCGCGGGCGGCCTCGCGCTGGCGGCCGGCGCCCTGAGCCTCGTACGCATCGTGTCGGACCCGGCCGCCGGCGGTTCCGGCTCCGTGCACGCCCCCCGCCCCGACCGGGTCACCGGCCCGGCCGCGCGCACGGTCCCGGGGCCGGGCACGAAGACCGCGCCCGGCGCGGCCCGGCCGAGCCCCTCGGCGGCCTCCACGCTGGGCGAGCGGAACGGCTCCACGGCCACGGACGGCCCGTCCGGGCCCGCGTCGGGCACCACCGCGCCCGGTACCGGTACCGGGACGACGGGCACGGCGATCCCCGACCGCCCGAACACCGACGGGGCACCGCCCGCCTCCGGGGCGTCGGACGGGCCGGAGGGCGCGCGCTCCCCCGCCCCGCGCCCCCCGCGTTCGCGGACCCCCGGGCCACAGCCCCCGCCCCCCGCGTCACCGGCCCCGTCCCGTGGCACACCGGCCGCCCCGCCTCCCCCGGATCCGGAGGGGCCCGGTCTGTGCATACCGGGCATCGGCCTGTGCGTGGACGTCCGGAACGACGACGGCTGAAGCCGGCCTACCGCTCCGCGCCCCGCCGGGACAGCAGCCACGGCTCGACCACGCCGAGGCCGCGCACCGGCCGCTGCCACATCGGCTGGAGGGCGAAGCGGTACACCGGCGGCTCGACGCCCTCCTTCTCCGCGGTGGCGGCCTCCTCGGCCGCCTGCGCCTCGGAGGCCGGGGCGTCCCCGGTGCGGATCAGTTCCTGGGCGAAGGCGCTGTCGACGAGGACGGCGTCGCGGGGGGCTATGGAGGTGAGCCGGGAGGCGAGGTTCACGGTGGTGCCGAAGACGTCGCCCATGCGGGTGGTGACCGTGCCGAAGGCCATGCCGACGCGCAGCTCCGGCATCGTCTCGTCGTTGGCCATGGTCTCGATCAGGCGCAGCGCGATCTCGGCGGCCGTGCCCGCGTCGTCGGCGGCGTAGAGCACCTCGTCGCCGAGGGTCTTGATGAGCCGCCCGCCGCGCGCCGCGACCAGATCGGCGGCGGTGGTCTCGAAGGCCTCGACGAGCTCGCCGAGCTCCTCCTCCTCCATGCGGCGGGTCAGCCGGGTGAAGCCGACCAGGTCGGCGAAGCCGACGGCGAGACGCCGGTCGACCATCTCCTCGTCGTCGGCGGCCTGCACGACCCGCCCGGTGGCGGCGGCGAGCTGGCGCCGCCAAACGTAGATCAGGAACTCCTCCAGCTCGGGCAGGAGCAGCTCGATCAGGGGATACGTGACCTCGGTGCGGGTCATGCCCGGCTCCGGCGGCTCGGTCAGGCCCTCCAGGAAGGAGTCGATCTGCCATTCGGCCAGCCGGGCGGTGGTCTGCCCGGTGGAGCGGGCCACCTGCACGGCCATCGCCTCGCTGAGCAGGCCCGCCTCCACCAGACCGGCCAGGCGCCGCAGCGCGAGCACGTCGGCCTCGGTGAGCGCCTTGGCCTGCCCGATGTCGGCGAAGCCCATGGCCCGCCAGAAGCGGGAGGCCAGCTCCATGGAGACGCCCGCGCTGCGGGCCGCCTGGAAGGGGGTGTAGCGGCGCTCCGCGCCCAGGATGAGCTGTTCCAGGCGCAGCGCGAGCGGGTCCTCTCCGGGATCGGCGGGGTGGTCTCCCCGGCCGTCCCCGGCCGTGCCGGAGCCCGTATCGTCGACGGTCACGCCTGCTGCCCTTCCCATCTGCCGCGGTCAGGTACCGACCGGCCTCAACTCTACGGCAGGTGTGCGCCAGCTCACTCCCGTGAGCCGGGGGGGCCGCCGCGCCCCCTCAGGCCGGGCGCAGATGGACGATGTCCCCGGCGCCCACCGGCTCCCGCACGCCGTCCTCGGTGGCCAGCACCAGCCGGCCGTCCCCGTCGACGGCGACGGCCTCCCCGGTGACCGACCGGTCGCCGGGCAGTTCGGCCCGCACCCGGCGGCCGAGCGTCGCGCACCCGGCGGCGTACGTCTCCTGGAGGCCGCACGCGGCGGGGTCGCCGCCCGCCGCCCGCCACCGCCCGTACCAGTCCTCCAGCGACCGCAGCACGCCCCGCAGCAGCGGGTCCCGGTCGGTGCTCACGGCGCCGGCCAGGGCCAGCGACCCGGCGTGCGGCACCGGCAGCTCACCGGCGCGCAGGGTGACGTTGACGCCGACGCCGATGACGACGCCGTCGCCGCCGGCGCGCTCGGCGAGGATGCCGCCGGCCTTGCGTTCCTCGCCGCCGACGGTGACCAGCAGGTCGTTGGGCCACTTCAGCGCCGTGTCGACGCCCGCCGTGCGGGACAGGCCGGTCGCCACGGCGACGCCGGTGAGCAGCGGCAGCCAGCCCCAGCGGGCCACCGGGACCTCGGCGGGCCGCAGCAGGACGGAGAAGAAGAGGCCGGAGCGGGGCGGCGCGGTCCACTGCCGGTCCAGGCGGCCCCGGGCGGCGGTCTGCTCCTCGGCGACCAGGACGGCCCCCTCGGTGGCCGTGCCCCCGGCGGCGCGGGCGACCAGATCGGAGTTGGTGGAGCCGGTGCGCTGCACCACCTCCACCGTCGACCACAGCCCTCCCTCCCGTACCAGCCCGCGCCGCAGCGCGGCGGCGTTGAGGGGCGGACGGTCCAGATCGGACCACCGGCTGCTGTTCCCGTCTGAGGCATCTCGCGGCGTCATGCAAGCCACCCTAGGTGTGGTGAACACCGCACTGCCGATGGGTAGGCGCACCACTACGCTGCGGATGAGTAACCGCCCCCACTTTTGAGCAGGCAGGGAGCCGCGTCCCGATGTCCGAGCCGGAAGAACTGCACCAGCCTGACCTTCACACCACCGCGGGCAAGCTCGCGGACCTGAGGCGCCGTATCGAGGAAGCGGCGCACGCCGGTTCGCAACGCGCGGTCGAAAAGCAGCACGCCAAGGGCAAGCTGACGGCCCGTGAGCGGATCGATCTGCTGCTGGACGAGGGGTCCTTCGTCGAACTGGACGAGTTCGCCCGGCACCGCTCGAACAACTTCGGCCTGGAGCGGAACCGCCCCTACGGCGACGGGGTCGTGACCGGGTACGGCACGGTCGACGGGCGCCCGGTCGCCGTCTTCTCCCAGGACTTCACCGTCTTCGGCGGCGCCCTCGGCGAGGTCTACGGCCAGAAGATCGTCAAGGTGATGGACTTCGCGCTGAAGACCGGCTGCCCGGTCATCGGCATCAACGACTCCGGCGGCGCCCGCATCCAGGAGGGCGTCGCCTCCCTCGGCGCCTACGGGGAGATCTTCCGCCGCAACACCCATGCCTCCGGGGTGATCCCGCAGATCAGCCTGGTCGTGGGCCCGTGCGCGGGCGGCGCGGTCTACTCGCCCGCGATCACCGACTTCACGGTCATGGTCGACCAGACCTCGCACATGTTCATCACCGGCCCGGACGTGATCAAGACGGTGACGGGCGAGGACGTCGGCTTCGAGGAGCTGGGCGGCGCCCGCACCCACAACGCGACCTCGGGCGTGGCCCACCACATGGCCGGCGACGAGAAGGACGCGGTCGAGTACATCAAGCAGCTTCTGTCGTACCTGCCGTCCAACAACCTCTCCGAGCCCCCGGCGTTCCCGGAGGAGGCGGACCTCGCCGTCACCGACGAGGACCGCGAGCTGGACGTGATCATCCCGGACAGCGCCAACCAGCCGTACGACATGCACACGGTGGTCGAGCACGTCCTGGACGACGGCGAGTTCTTCGAGACCCAGCCGCTGTACGCGCCGAACATCCTCACCGGTTTCGGCCGCGTCGAGGGCGCCCCGGTGGGCGTCGTCGCCAACCAGCCGATGCAGTTCGCGGGCTGCCTGGACATCAGGGCCAGCGAGAAGGCGGCCCGCTTCGTGCGGACCTGCGACGCCTTCAACATCCCGGTGCTGACCTTCGTGGACGTCCCCGGCTTCCTGCCCGGCGTCGACCAGGAGCACGACGGGATCATCCGCCGCGGCGCCAAGCTGATCTACGCCTACGCCGAGGCCACCGTCCCGCTCATCACGGTGATCACCCGCAAGGCGTTCGGCGGCGCCTACGACGTCATGGGCTCCAAGCACCTGGGCGCCGACCTCAACCTGGCCTGGCCCACGGCGCAGATCGCGGTCATGGGCGCGCAGGGCGCGGTCAACATCCTGCACCGCCGCGCCCTCGCCGAGGCCGAGGCGGGCGGCGAGGACGTCGAGGCGGTCCGCGCCCGGCTGATGCGGGAGTACGAGGACACCCTCCTCAACCCCTACGTCGCCGCCGAGCGCGGCTACGTCGACGCGGTGATCATGCCGTCGGACACCCGCCGCCACATCGTGCGCGGCCTGCGTCAGCTGCGCACCAAGCGGGAATCCCTCCCTCCGAAGAAGCACGGCAACATCCCCCTGTAGGCCCGCGGATCCCCGGGAGGCGTCATGAACATCAAGGTCGTACGGGGCAACCCGACGCCGGAGGAGCTGGCCGCCGCCCTGGCGGTGGTCCGGGCCCGCGCCGCGGCGGCGGACACCGCGCCGCCCGGCGCGGGCCCGGCCCGGGCCGCCTGGTCCGACCCGTCCCGCCTGGCCGCCCGCCGCCTGCCGCGGCCGGGGCCGGCGGCGTGGGCGCGCACCTACTGGCCCGGGGCCTGAGCCCGGCCGGGGGCCTGAGCGGTCAGAGCACGGCCGTGACGGCTTCGGCCATCACCGCGTACCCCTCGTCGTTCGGGTGCAGGTGGTCGCCGAAGTCGTACGCCGGCCGCAGCCGGTCCGCGTCCGCCGGGTCGGCCAGCGGGCGGTGGAGGTCCACGACCGCGTCGTAGGCGTCCGAGGTGCGGATCCACTCGTTCACCTCGTGGCTCACCTTGGCGGCGTGCTCCCCCCAGTGGTCGGAGCCGCCGAACGGCACCAGTGTCGCGCCGATCACCCGCAGGCCCCGCGCCCTGGCCTGCCGCAGCAGCGCCCGGTGCCCGTCGATCAGTTCGGCGGCCTCCACCACGGGCGCGGGCTGGTACGTCGGCTGCCCGTCGGTCTCGCTGAAGCCGATGTCGTTGACGCCGAGCAGGACGACCAGGGTGTCCACGCCGGGATGGGCCAGGACGTCCCGGGCCAGGCGGTGGACGCCCTTCTCGCCGTACCAGGCGGAGTCGTGCAGCAGCAGGTTGCCGCCGATCCCGGCGTTGAGGACGGGCCGTCCGGTGCGGTCGGCGAGCGCGTCGGACCAGCGGCGGTCGGCGTTCGGGGTGGAGCCGAAGCCGTCGGTGAGGGAGTCGCCGAACAGGGCGATGCCGTCGGTGCGGCCGGCGTCGGTCTCCACGGCGGTCAGGAAGTACCAGGACTCGGTCGTCTCGTCGTAGCCCGCGCCGCCGGCGTCCGCCAGCAGGTCCCCGGCGCCCCGGTAGGCGGTCGTGAACGCCTGGGCGTGGAAGGTGGCCGGTCCGGTCGCCGCGTCGAAGAACAGCGTGACGGTCACCGAATCCCCGGCGGCGACGGCCAGTGCGGCCGGGTCGCTGACGGCCTCCCCGAGCGCGGGCAGTACGGCGCCGCGCTCGCCGCCGAAGGTGAGGGGCGTGAGGGTGCCGGGCGCCACGGCGGCCCCGGCGGCGGCGCGGGCGACGGCGGCGCCCGCGATCCGCACCGGGGAGGTCCCGTACGCGTGCGAGAGCCGGACGCGGATCCGTCCCCCGCCGGCGGTCAGCCGGACGGCCTGGCGCAGCGACTGGCGCCAGAAGCCCTCGCGGGACCAGTTGGGGGTGAAGCCCTCGCTGGGGAGCTGCGGTGACGCGGTCCAGGCAGTGGTGAACATGACCCACCCTTCCAAACGGGATTGGAGTTCCTTTAAATTAACGGAACGGTGGACCCTTTTGATTCCCGTCCGCAAGTTGAGTACGCGTACTCAGGCGTCGTCCCGGACGGCCGCCGGACGATGGAAGGCATGCTGTGGTCCGACCCCGAGAACGAACCGCCCGAGGACCTGCGCGAGACGCAGGCGAGGGTGCGGCGGATGGGCGTTCTCCTGGCGCTGGCCATGGTGCTCGCGATGCTCGTGATCGGTGTGAGGTGAGGCGTCCGGGGGACGCCGATACGCTGACCGCATGACAGTTCAGCCGCGCCGCCGACTCGTTCTCGCCTCCCAGTCACCCGCCCGGCTCGGCCTGCTCCGCCAGGCCGGACTCGCCCCCGAGGTGATCGTGAGCGGTGTCGACGAGGACGCCGTCACCGCCCCCACCCCCGCCGAGCTCGCCCTCGCCCTCGCCGAGGCCAAGGCCTCCGTCGTGGCCGCGAAGCCCGAGGTCCAGGGCGCTTTGGTGATCGGCTGCGACTCCGTGCTCGACCTGGACGGCCGGGCGCTCGGCAAGCCCGCCGACGCCGAGGAGGCCACCGCCCGCTGGAAGGCGATGCGGGGCCGGGTCGGCACCCTCCAGACCGGCCACTGCGTGCACGACACCGCCAGCGGCCGGTACGCCTCGGCCACCGCCTCCACCGTCGTCCGCTTCGGCGAGCCCACCGACGAGGAGATCGCCGCCTACGTCGCCTCCGGCGAGCCCCTCCACGTCGCCGGGGCGTTCACGCTCGACGGCCGCTCGGCTCCGTTCATCGACGGCATCGACGGCGACCACGGCAATGTGATCGGCATCAGCCTGCCGCTGGTCCGGCGGCTGCTCGCGGAGCTCGGCGTGCCGATCACGGACCTGTGGGCGCCGGCGGCGGACTGAGCGGCGCGCCGCCGTCTCCCCCGTCGCCCTCGGGCCCGGCCGCGGCCGGGCCCTCCCCGGGAGCGGCCGGCCGGACTGGCTGGGCCGGCTGGTCGTAGGTCATCAGCAGCAGCACGATGAGCCCGAGGACGGCGACCATGCACAGGAACGCGCCCCGGCCCACCAGCCCCCAGGCGAAGGCGCCGAGCAGCCCGTGCACCACGGCGGCGCTGATCAGCAGGGTCCGGCCCAGGCCGGCCGGGCGCCGGCCACGCAGCGCCACCGGCAGGGCGGCCAGGCCGCACAGGGCGAAGTAGAGACCGAAGACCAGGCCGCCGATCTTCGAGGACACCGACATCACGGCCGGGTCGAGCCCGGCCAAAGACATGTTCTGCCGGTCGACGACGAGCCCGAGGAACCAGTTCAGCGCCGCCACGCCGAACGCCTCGGCGAAGAGCACGACCGCCACGACCCCCGCCACCGGTCTGCGCACCACCGGCCCCACCCCCCTTCGACCGCTGCCCGAGCGCCCCGGGCAAGACTGCCGTTACCCCAAGTACGTCCGAGGCATCGTGCACGCTACTCACCGGTAAAACCGGGGACAAGACTTCTACGGAGGGCAAAGAATCATTGGGCCATTCGTAGGGACTCCACAAAGAAACCGAGTGGCCCGCAGCACGTGGTGACAGAGACCTGGACCACAACGGACGGCTAGGGTTTCCCGGTGGAATCCCGCGTGCCCAGGTGCGACAAGGGCTACGCGGGTCGAGCGAGCCTTGTATCACGCTCCGTGTGGGCAAGCTCACCAATGGGGATGGGTCGAAGTGCCGTGTCGGCAGTCCCTAAACTCGGCTTGTTTCAAGGAGGGAGCCTCAATCGTGCGCAAGGTGCTCATCGCCAACCGTGGCGAAATCGCTGTCCGCGTGGCCCGGGCCTGCCGGGACGCAGGGATCGCGAGCGTGGCCGTCTACGCCGACCCGGACCGGGACGCCCTGCATGTCCGCGCCGCGGATGAGGCGTTCGCCCTGGGCGGCGACACCCCGGCCACCAGCTACCTGGACATCGAGAAGGTGCTGAAGGCCGCGCGTGAGTCGGGCGCCGACGCCGTGCACCCGGGCTACGGCTTCCTCTCCGAGAACGCCGAATTCGCCCAGGCGGTCCTGGACGCGGGCCTGATCTGGATCGGCCCGCCGCCGCAGGCCATCCGCGACCTGGGTGACAAGGTCGCCGCCCGGCACATCGCCCAGCGCGCCGGCGCCCCGCTGGTCGCCGGCACCTCCGACCCGGTCTCGGGCGCGGAGGAGGTCGTCGCCTTCGCCGAGGAGCACGGCCTGCCCATCGCCATCAAGGCCGCCTTCGGCGGCGGCGGGCGCGGCCTGAAGGTCGCCCGCACCCTCGACGAGGTGCCGGAGCTGTACGACTCCGCCGTCCGCGAGGCGGTGGCCGCCTTCGGCCGCGGCGAGTGCTTCGTGGAGCGCTACCTGGACCGGCCCCGCCACGTCGAGACCCAGTGCCTGGCCGACAGCCACGGCAACGTGGTCGTGGTCTCCACCCGCGACTGCTCCCTCCAGCGCCGCCACCAGAAGCTGGTCGAGGAGGCCCCCGCGCCCTTCCTGTCCGAGGCGCAGGTCGCCGAGCTCTACCGCGCCTCCAAGGCCATCCTCAAGGAGGCCGGCTACGTCGGCGCCGGCACCGTCGAGTTCCTCGTCGGCAACGACGGCACCATCTCCTTCCTGGAGGTCAACACCCGCCTCCAGGTCGAGCACCCGGTCACCGAGGAGGTCTCCGGCATCGACCTGGTCCGGGAGATGTTCCGCATCGCCGACGGCGACGAGCTGGGCTACGACGACCCGGTCCTGCGCGGCCACTCCTTCGAGTTCCGCATCAACGGCGAGGACCCGGGGCGGGGCTTCCTCCCGGCGCCCGGCACCGTCACGACGTTCGCCCCGCCCTCCGGGCCCGGCGTCCGCCTGGACGCCGGTGTGGAGTCCGGCTCGGTCATCGGCCCGGCCTGGGACTCCCTGCTCGCCAAGCTGATCATCACCGGCCGCACCCGCAAGGAGGCCCTGGAGCGGGCCTCCCGCGCCCTGGAGGAGTTCCAGGTCGAGGGCATGGCGACCGCCATCCCCTTCCACCGCGCGGTGGTGCGGGACCCGGCGTTCGCGCCGGAGCTGACCGGCTCCACCGACCCGTTCACGGTCCACACCCGCTGGATCGAGACCGAGTTCGTCAACGAGATCAAGCCCTTCGCCGCGCCCGCCGACACCGCGGAGGCGGACGAGGACGGTGCCCGCGAGACGGTCGTCGTCGAGGTCGGCGGCAAGCGCCTGGAGGTCTCCCTCCCGGCCTCCCTGGGCATGTCCCTGGCCCGCAGCGGGCTGGCGGCCGGCGCCAAGCCCAAGCGCCGGGCGGCCAGGAAGTCCGGTCCCGTGGCCTCCGGCGACACCCTCACCTCCCCGATGCAGGGCACGATCGTGAAGATCGCCGTGGAGGAGGGCCAGGAGGTCCAGGAGGGCGATCTGATCGTCGTCCTGGAGGCGATGAAGATGGAGCAGCCCCTCAACGCCCACAAGGCGGGCACCATCAAGGGTCTGACCGCCGAGGTCGGCGCCTCCCTCACCTCCGGCGCGGCCATCTGCGAGATCAAGGACTGAGCCGTACCGGCAGCGGCGCCCGGCGGTCGGTCCGCCGGGCGCCCCGCCGCGCGGCGGGGGGCGCGGCGGACCGGCGCGGATCCTCGCCGGAGTGCTCAGCGGCGCCGCAGATCGGCGACCCGGGCCCGCTCTGCCCCGCCGTTCTGCTCACCGAGGGCGGTGGCCGCCCGCAATCCCGCGCCCGGAACCTGTCGGCGTGGCCCCGGAAGCGGCATGTCCCGGCGCTGCTGACGCGCCGGGGCGGTATCACCCCCCGAGCCCGCCGATCCCTCCGCACCGGCCACGGAGACCTGTACGCCCTGGTCGGCGAGGGCCTGGAGCTCGGTGACCGCCCGTTCGTCGTGGGCGGGCGGCTCGTCCGTGACCAGGCGGGTGATGAGATCGGTCGGCACGGTCTGGAACATGGTGTCGGCGCCGATCTTGCTGTGGTCGGCGAGGACGACGACCTCGGCGGCCGCCTGGACGAGCGCGCGGTCGACGGAGGCCGCCAGCATGTTCGAGGTGGACAGCCCGCGTTCGGCGGTCAGTCCGCTCCCCGACAGGAATGCCTTGGACACCCGCAGCCCCTGGAGGGACTGCTCGGCTCCCGACCCGACCAGGGCGTAGTTGGAGCCTCTCAGGGTGCCGCCGGTCATGACGACCTCCACCCGGTTGGCGTGGGCGAGCGCCTGGGCGACCAGCAGCGAGTTGGTGACCACGGTCAGTCCGGGTACCCGGGCGAGCCGGCGGGCCAGCTCCTGTGTGGTCGTACCCGCTCCCACCACGATGGCCTCGCCCTCGTGGACGAAGGACGCGGCCAGGTCGGCGATGGCGGTCTTCTCGGCGGTCGCGAGATGGGCCTTTTGCGGGAAGCCGGACTCGCGTGTGAATCCACCCGGCAGTACCGCACCGCCGTGCCGGCGGTCGAGGAGTCCTTCTGCCTCCAGTGCCCGCACGTCCCGCCGTACGGTCACTTCGGAGGTCTGGACGACGCGGGCGAGCTCACGGAGCGACACGGCTCCGTTGGCGCGCACCATTTCGAGGATCAGTTGGCGACGTTCTGCAGCGAACACGAAACTGACAGTAACCCCAACGACCGTCTGCTTTCAGCAGTTTGCGCCGAATAACAGAAGTTGTTCGTAGAGTAGGGCAGCAAGTGGTATAGGAGTCTAGGCCCGCCGACTATGCCGCGCGCACGTCCGGTCACTCGCCGTGAACACCGGGATCCGCTTTCGGCCGCCCCGCGCGTCTGCGCGCCGGTCCCGGCAACACGAAGGCCAGGCGCCCGCATCCGGCGGGCTGCCTGGCCTTTCTCGTCGAGGGGCGGTCCGGCGCCCCGGACTCACGCCTCCGCGCCCGCCTTCCGCGTGTGCAGCTGCCGGGCCACCTCGGCGATCGAGCCCGACAGGGACGGGTACACGGTGAACGCGTTCGCGATCTGTTCGACCGTCAGGTTGTTGTCGACCGCGATCGAGATGGGGTGGATCAGTTCCGAAGCGCGCGGCGCCACGACGACACCGCCCACCACGATCCCCGTGCCCGGCCGGCAGAAGATCTTGACGAAGCCGTCGCGGATGCCCTGCATCTTGGCGCGCGGGTTGCGCAGCAGCGGCAGCTTGACGACACGGGCGTCGATCTTGCCGGCGTCGACGTCGGCCTGGGTGTAGCCGACGGTGGCGATCTCCGGGTCGGTGAAGACGTTCGACGACACGGTCTTGAGGTTCAGCGGGGCGACGGCGTCCCCCAGGAAGTGGTACATGGCGATGCGGCCCTGCATGGCCGCCACCGACGCCAGTGCGAACACGCCCGTCACGTCACCGGCGGCGTAGACGCCCGGGGCCGTCGTCCGCGACACCTTGTCGGTCCAGATGTGCCCGGACTCGCGCAGCCTGACGCCGGCCTCCTCCAGCCCCATGCCCTCGGTGTTCGGGATGGCGCCGACGGCCATCAGGCAGTGCGTGCCGGAGATGACCCGCCCGTCGGCCAGCGTCACCTCCACCCGGTCCCCGACCCGCTTGGCGGCCTGGGCGCGCGAGCGCGCCATGACGTTCATGCCGCGCCGCCGGAAGACGTCCTCCAGGACCGCCGCCGCGTCCGGGTCCTCGCCGGGCAGCACCCGGTCCCGCGACGACACGAGCGTCACCCGCGACCCGAGCGCCTGGTAGGCACCGGCGAACTCGGCACCCGTCACACCCGACCCGACCACGATCAGCTCCTCGGGGAGCTCGGTCAGGTCGTACACCTGGGTCCAGTTCAGTATCCGCTCGCCGTCGGGGCGGGCGTCCGGCAGCTCACGCGGATGGCCGCCGGTGGCGATCAGCACCGCGTCGGCGGTGAGCGTCTCCTCGCTCCCGTCCGCGGCCCGCACCACGACCTTGCGCGACCCGTCCAGGCCCTGCATCCCCTCCAGCCGCCCGCGCCCGCGCACCACGCGCGCGCCCGCGCGGGTGACGGCGGCGGTGATGTCGTGCGACTGCGCCAGCGCCAGCCGCTTGACCCGCCGGTTGACCTTTCCGAGGTCCACGCCCACCACCCGGGCGGCCTGCTCGTTGTGCGGCGTGTCGTCGGCGACGATGATGCCCAGCTCCTCGTACGAGGAGTCGAAGGTGGTCATCACCTCGGCCGTGGCGATCAGGGTCTTCGACGGCACGCAGTCGGTCAGCACCGACGCTCCGCCCAGACCGTCGCAGTCGACGACGGTCACCTCCGCACCGAGTTGCGCGGCCACCAGCGCCGCTTCGTATCCGC
Organism: Streptomyces sp. NPDC052020; assembly: GCF_040680575.1. Taxonomy (NCBI): domain Bacteria; kingdom Bacillati; phylum Actinomycetota; class Actinomycetes; order Kitasatosporales; family Streptomycetaceae; genus Streptomyces; species Streptomyces sp. NPDC052020. The sequence goes on along the minus strand of NZ_JBFAWY010000023.1, from coordinate 33,102 downwards.
CGGGTCCGCCACCGATGATCACGATCCGAGTCACGTACTCCATTGTCCCGCACCCTTCAACGCGGCACCGCCCCGGGGCCGCGGCGCGGCACTCACGTCACCACAGTGACGTACGCCACGTCTGCCGTACCCTCTCCCCATGTCGCTCTACGCCGCGTACGCCGGCAACCTCGACGCGCGGCTGATGTCCCGCCGCGCCCCGCACTCGCCGCTGCGCGCCACCGGCTGGCTCAACGGCTGGCGGCTCACCTTCGGCGGCGAGGACATGGGCTGGGAAGGCGCCCTCGCGACCATCGTCGAGGACCCGACGGCCCAGGTTTTCGTCGCGCTGTACGAGATCGCCCCGATGGACGAGGAGGCGATGGACCGGTGGGTCGGCGTGGGGCTGGACATATACCGCCGCACACGCGTGCGCGCGCACACCCTGGAGGGTGAGGAGCACGCCTGGGCGTACGTCCTGAACGCCTACGAGGGCGGCCTGCCCTCGGCCCGCTACCTGGGCGAGCTCGCCGACGCGGCCGAGTCGGCGGGCGCCCCCTACGACTACGTCATGGACCTGCGCAAACGCCCCTGCTGACCAGGGCCCGCCGGAAACGACAAGGCAACAATCGGAATCCCGTGAGCTCTGTCATCTACGCGCGTAGGCGAATTCCGGCTACCCTCGTCGGCGTGAACGCATCTCTTCTTCCGGACGACATCCAGGGCGACCCGTACGCCGCCGCCGACGCCGCCGCGGCCCGCCTGCGCGAACTCACGGGCGCCGACACCCACGACGTCGCCCTCGTGATGGGCTCCGGCTGGGCTCCGGCCGTCGACGCCCTCGGCGCCCCCGACGCCGAGTTCCAGGTCACCGACCTGCCCGGCTTCCCGCCGCCGGTGGTCGCGGGACACGGAGGCAAGATCCGCTCGTACACGATCGGCGAGAAGCGCGCCCTGGTCTTCCTGGGCCGCACCCATTACTACGAGGGCCGCGGCGTCGCCGCCGTCGCCCACGGCGTCCGCACCGCCGTGTCGGCCGGCTGCAAGACCGTGGTCCTCACCAACGGCTGCGGCGGCCTGCGCGAGGGCATGCGCCCCGGCCAGCCGGTCCTGATCAGCGACCACATCAACCTCACGGCCACCTCCCCCATCGTCGGCGCCAACTTCGTCGACCTCACCGACCTCTACTCCCCGCGCCTGCGCGCCCTGTGCAAGGAGGTCGACCCCACCCTGGAGGAGGGCGTCTACGCCCAGTTCCCCGGCCCGCACTACGAGACCCCGGCCGAAATCCGCATGGCCCGCGTCATCGGCGCCGACCTGGTGGGCATGTCGACGGTCCTGGAGGCCATCGCGGCCCGCGAGGCGGGCGCCGAGGTCCTGGGCATCTCCCTGGTCACCAACCTCGCCGCCGGCATGACGGGCGAACCCCTCAACCACGAGGAGGTCCTCCAGGCCGGCCGCGACTCCGCGACCCGCATGGGCTCCCTGCTGGCCCAGGTGCTGGAACGCCTGTAGACGGACCCCGAACCGGCACCGCGCCGCCGTCCGCCCCGCACGGCCCGCGGACGCCCACGCTGGAAGGGACGTGTCGGGGGGTGTCCGCCCGCAGCGGTTGGCGCGTCAACGCCGGAAGGTTGGTCACCGGCCGATTCCGCGCCGTTCCGAGGACGGCCCCCCCCGACGCGGCCCGGCCCACCCCGAAACCGTGGGCGCTGCGCGCACCCCCACCGGAGCCGCACAGGCGCCGCAGGCACGACGACGCACAGGCGCCGCAGGCACCACGGGGCCGCACGGGCCGCAGTCACCGCAGGGGCCGCAGGGCCGCAGGCACCGCACGCACCGCAAGCATCACTCCGGCCGCAAGCACCACACCCCAGGCACCACGGCGCACCCGGCGGAGCCACAGACGCGCCGCAGGCACCACGGCACACCGCCCACCCACCCGCACGACGAACGAGAGGCTGACCCGACGTGCACGACGAACTCATCGCCCGGGCCCAGGCGTGGCTGGCCGAGGACCCCGACGCGGACACCCGTGCGGAACTCGCCCGGCTCATCGACACCGGGGACCACGCCGAGCTCGCCGCCCGCTTCGGCGGCACCCTCCAGTTCGGCACCGCCGGCCTGCGCGGCGAACTCGGCGCCGGCCCGATGCGCATGAACCGCGCCGTCGTCATCCGCGCCGCCGCCGGCCTGGCCGCGTACCTCAAGAAGCGGGGGACCCCCCACGGGGACGGTACGGCCGGCCTCGTCGTCATCGGCTACGACGCCCGCCACAAGTCCGCCGACTTCGCCCGCGACACCGCCGCCGTGATGACCGGCGCCGGACTGCGCGCGGCCCTCCTCCCCCGCCCCCTGCCCACCCCGGTCCTGGCGTTCGCCATCCGCCACCTCGGCGCGGTCGCCGGCGTGGAGGTCACCGCCAGCCACAACCCGCCCCGCGACAACGGCTACAAGGTCTACCTGGGCGACGGCTCCCAGATCGTCCCGCCCGCGGACACGGACATCGCCGCGGAGATCGACGCCGTGGGGTCCCTGCACGACGTGCCGCGCCCCGAATCCGGCTGGGACACGCTCGACGACAGTGTCCTCGACGCCTACCTGGCCCGCACGGACGCCGTCCTCGCCCCCGGCTCCCCGCGCACCGCCCGCACGGTGTACACGGCGATGCACGGCGTCGGCAAGGACGTCGTCCTCGCCGCCTTCGCGCGCGCCGGCTTCCCGGAGCCGGCCCTCGTCGCCGAGCAGGCCGAGCCCGACCCGGACTTCCCCACCGTCGCCTTCCCCAACCCGGAGGAACCCGGCGCGATGGACCTGGCCTTCGCGAAGGCCCGCGAGATGGACCCCGACCTGGTCATCGCCAACGACCCGGACGCCGACCGCTGCGCCGTCGCCGTCAAGGACGGCGCCGACTGGCGCATGCTGCGCGGCGACGAGGTCGGCGCGCTCCTCGCCGCCCACCTGGTCACCCGCGGAGCACGGGGCACCTTCGCCGAGTCGATCGTCTCCTCCGCCCTGCTCGGCCGCATCGCCGCGAAGGCGGGGCTGCCCCACGAGGAGACCCTGACCGGCTTCAAGTGGATCGCCCGCGTCGACGGCCTGCGCTACGGCTACGAGGAGGCGCTCGGCTACTGCGTCGACCCGGACGGCGTACGCGACAAGGACGGCATCACGGCGGCCCTCCTCGTCACGGAACTGGCGTCCGTCCTGAAGTCGGAGGGCCGCACGCTCCTCGACCTCCTCGACGACCTCGCCGTCGAGCACGGCCTGCACGCCACCGACCAGCTCTCGGTCCGCGTCCAGGATCTCTCGGTCATCGCCGACGCCATGCGCCGCCTGCGCGAGCAGCCTCCCACCCGGCTGGCCGGGCTGCCGGTGACGAAGGCGGAGGATCTCACCCGGGGGACGGAGAGCCTGCCGCCCACCGACGGCCTGCGCTACACCCTGGACGGTGCCCGCGTGATCGTCCGGCCCAGCGGTACGGAGCCGAAGCTCAAGTGCTATCTGGAGGTCACCGTCCCGGTGGCCGCGCACGCCGGCCTGCCGGCGGCGCGGGCGAAGGCGGCCGGCCTGCTGACGGCCCTCAAGCGCGACCTCGCGGCGGCGGCCGGGATCTGACCGCCGTCCCCCGCCGCTCCCGCCGTCCCCGATGGGGTGCCCCCGCCCGGAGGCACCCCATCGGGTGATTTCGCTCCGTGGGCTGACCCCGCTCCCCGGCGCGCGCCTCCGCCCGGGCAACGGTGGACGGAACCCCACCAGAGCCGAGCCGCCCAGGGAGCCGCCGCCGTGTCCTCGACCGCCCCCGAAACCAAGCCGAGCGGACGCATCCCGGGCACCCGGCGCCCCCAGACCCCCCGGGCCGCCGCGCCGGCCGCCCGGCACGCCCTCGCGCTGCGCGTCCCGCCCGCCCTGCGCCGCGCGGCCCCGGCTCTGGCGGCCTACGCCGCGGTACGCGTCACGGGGCTCCTGGTGCTCGCCGTGTGGGCCCGCCTCCAGCGTCGCGAGCTGTGGCCGATCCTGGCGGCGCAGTGGGACGCGGACTGGTACCTGGGCATCGCCGAGCACGGCTACGCCGACGAGCTGGGCACCGCGTACAACACCAACAACCTGGCCTTCTTCCCGCTCTACCCGGCCTTGGTGAAGGCGGTCGCGGTCCTCACCCCCGGTTCGCGGGCCTCCACCGGTCTGGGCATCGCCGTCCTCGCCTCCCTCCTGGCGGCCTGGGGGATCTTCGCGGTGGGCGACCGCCTGTACGGCCGCCGGGCCGGTGTCCTCCTCACGGCCCTGTGGGCCGCGTTCCCGGTGGGCGCCGTGCAGTGGATGGGCTACACCGAGTCGCTGTTCACGGCGTGCGCGGCGTGGTCGCTGTACGCGGTGCTCACGGGCCGCTGGCTGTGGGCGGGCGGCCTGGCCGCGCTGGCGGGCCTGACCCGGCCGACCGGCATCGCGGTGGCGGCGGCGGTCGGCGTGGCGGCCCTGTGGTCCCTGCGGCGCCGCCCGCCGCGGGCGCGCGCCCTGATCGCCGCGGCCCTGGCACCGCTGGGCTGGTGCGCGTACGTCGGCTGGGTGGGCCTGCGGCTGGGCCGCTGGGACGGCTACTTCGCCGTACAGCGGCTGTGGCACAACGAGCTGGACGGCGGCGCGCGCACGCTGCACCAGGTGCGGCAGCTCCTGGCGTACGACCCGACACCGCACCTGTTCCTCGTGGTGGTGACGCTGACGCTGATCGGGGCGGTGGCGCTGTTCGGCCTGTCCCTGTGGGACCGTCAGCCGCTGCCGCTGCTGGTCTTCACGGGCGTCCTGCTGCTGATCGTCCTGGCCAGCGGCGGTGTGTACTTCCCACGGGCCCGTTTCCTGCTCCCGGCGTTTCCGCTGCTGCTGCCGCTCGCCCTGCACCTGTCCCGCACCTCGCGCCGCCACCGCGCGCTCACGCTGACGGCCGCCGCCCTGGGCTCGGCGTACTGCGGGGCACACATGCTCCTGGTCTGGCCGAGCGCACCGTAGAAACAACCGCCCGGCCCGCACCACGCACCCCGACGCACCGCGGGACCACAACCGCCGTCCGCCCCGCGCCCCCTCCGCACCGCCGTCGCCCGCTACGCTCCCCGGTCCGGCGGGCCGTCACCCCCGCACCGGCGGCGCCTCAGCGCCTCAGCCCACCGCCAGCAGCACCGCCAGCAGCACCGCCCCGGCCACCGCCGGTCCCGCGATCTCGTAGGCCCAGCGCACGGTCACCTCGCCCTGCGCGGTCTCCGCCTTCTCCCGGGTCTCACGCAGGTCGCGCAGCTCGTCCATGGCCTTGTCGGTCTCCGCGCGCACCGGCCCGTCCGGCACGGCCGCCGCGCCCCCGAACGCGCCCGGTGCCATCCCCCCGAGGACACCGCCCCGCCCCCGGCCGCCGCCCGCGGCCCGCCGCGCCTCCTGCCGCGCGGCCTTCTTGCGGGCGCGCAGCGAGACGGGGACGGCCCACAGCTGGTACTTGGTGCCGGAGGCGGCCACGACCTCGTTGGTGTAGCCGGACCGCAGCGCGGCGACCTGCCCCCAGGGCAGCACGATGACCCGCAGGGGGTTGCGGACGCGCAGCCGGTCCTCGTCCGCGAAGACGGCGGGCCGCAGGGTGAAGGCGACGACCAGCGGCACGAGCAGGAGCAGCACGGCCAGCGCCGTCCACGGGGTGCGCCCCTCGCCCGACACGACGGCGTCGACGCCGAGCCAGCCGATGACGGCGAGCAGCAGGACGCCGCCGGCGATGCCCGCGGGCGAGCGGTAGACCCGGTCCCTGGTCGCGGGTACCGGCGGCTGCGGTGCTGAGGGCTGGTGCTCCGGGGTCGTCATGCTGCCGATTGTGCCCGACGCCCCCGACGCCCCGGCCACCGCGAGCCCCTCACCGCCCCCGCCCCCTCCCCCGTGCCTCCCGGCCCCGGCCCCCGGGGCCCCTTCCAGGGCTTCCGCGCCCCCGGGACCTACCTCAAACGCCTCCCGGCGCTTCCGTACCTCCCCGCCCGCACCCCGCGCGCCCAGGCGCGCCCCCGGCCCCCGCTCGGGGGCTGTACAGCCGCTACGCGCGTAGATATGCTCGGCTGGTGACCATGTCCACCAATGCACCCACCGCAGTTCACGCACTCTCGGACGTCGCCGCGTCCGACAGCACGCTGCGCCGCTTCCTCCACGGGCTGCCCGGCGTCGACGCGGTCGGCCTGGAGGCACGTGCCGCCTCCCTGGGCACCCGCTCGATCAAGACCACGGCGAAGGCGTACGCCCTCGACCTCGCGATCTCGATGGTCGACCTGACGACGCTGGAAGGCGCGGACACCCCGGGCAAGGTCCGGGCGCTCGGCGCCAAGGCGGTCCGCCCCGACCCGGCCGACCGCTCGGCCCCGTCGACGGCCGCGGTCTGCGTCTACCCGGACATGGTGGCCACCGCCAAGGAGGCCGTCGCCGGTTCCGGCGTGAAGGTCGCCTCGGTCGCCACCGCGTTCCCGGCGGGCCGCGCCCCGATCGCCGTCAAGCTGGCCGACGTGCGGGAGGCCGTGGCGGCGGGCGCCGACGAGATCGACATGGTCATCGACCGCGGCGCGTTCCTCGCGGGGAACTACATGAAGGTGTACGACGAGATCGTCGCCGTGCGGGACGCCTGCGGCGCCTCCGCCCGCTTGAAGGTCATCTTCGAGACCGGCGAGCTGTCGACGTACGACAACATCCGCCGGGCGAGCTGGCTCGGCATGCTGGCGGGCGCCGACTTCATCAAGACCTCCACCGGCAAGGTCGCGGTCAACGCGACCCCGGCGAACACCCTGCTGATGCTCCAGGCGGTCCGCGACTTCCGGGCGCAGACCGGCGTCCAGGTCGGCGTGAAGCCGGCGGGCGGCATCCGCACGGCCAAGGACGCGATCAAGTTCCTCGTCCTGGTGAACGAGACCGCCGGCCAGGACTGGCTGGACAACCACTGGTTCCGCTTCGGCGCCTCCTCGCTGTTGAACGACCTGCTGATGCAGCGGCAGAAGCTGGCCACCGGCCGCTACTCCGGCCCTGACTACGTGACGGTGGACTGAGACCCCATGACCATGGAAAAGCAGGCATCCGCGTTCGAGTACGCACCGGCGCCCGAGTCCCGCGCGGTCGTCGACATCGCCCCGTCCTACGGCCTGTTCATCGACGGCGAGTTCGCCGAGGCGGCCGACGGCAAGGTCTTCAAGACCGTCTCCCCCGCCACCGAGGAGGTGCTCTCCGAGGTCGCGGAGGCCGGCGAGGCGGACGTCGACCGCGCCGTGAAGGCCGCGCGGAAGGCGTTCGAGACGTGGTCGGCGCTCCCCGGCTCCGAGCGCGCCAAGTACCTCTTCCGCATCGCCCGCATCATCCAGGAGCGCGGCCGCGAACTCGCGGTCCTCGAGACCCTGGACAACGGCAAGCCGATCCGGGAGACCCGCGACGCCGACCTCCCCCTGGTCGCCGCGCACTTCTTCTACTACGCGGGCTGGGCCGACAAGCTGGACCACGCGGGCTTCGGCGCGAACCCCCGCCCCCTCGGTGTCGCGGCCCAGGTCATCCCGTGGAACTTCCCGCTGCTGATGCTGGCGTGGAAGATCGCCCCGGCGCTCGCGACCGGCAACACGGTGGTGCTGAAGCCCGCCGAGACGACTCCCCTCTCCGCGCTGTTCTTCGCGGACATCTGCCGCCAGGCCGGCCTGCCCAGGGGCGTCGTCAACATCGTCACCGGCGACGGCCGCGCGGGCGCCGCCCTGGTCGCCCACCCCGACGTGAACAAGGTCGCCTTCACCGGCTCCACCGCCGTCGGCAAGGAGATCGCCCGCACGGTCGCGGGCACCCGCAAGAAGCTCACCCTGGAGCTGGGCGGCAAGGGCGCCAACATCGTCTTCGACGACGCCCCCGTGGACCAGGCCGTCGAGGGCATCGTGAACGGCATCTTCTTCAACCAGGGCCAGGTCTGCTGCGCGGGCTCCCGCCTGCTGGTCCAGGAGTCGGTCCACGACGAGCTGCTGGACGCCCTCAAGGACCGCCTGTCCACCCTGCGCCTGGGCGACCCCCTGGACAAGAACACGGACATCGGCGCGATCAACTCCGCCGAGCAGCTCGCCCGCATCACCGCCCTCGCCGACCGGGGCGAGGCGGAGGGCGCCGAGCGCTGGTCACCGGCTTGCGCACTCCCGGAGAACGGCTACTGGTTCGCCCCGACGCTGTTCACGAACGTCACCCAGGCGCACACCATCGCCCGCGACGAGATCTTCGGCCCGGTCCTGTCGGTCCTCACCTTCCGCACCCCGGACGAGGCGGTCGCCAAGGCCAACAACACCCCGTACGGCCTGTCGGCGGGCATCTGGACGGAGAAGGGCTCGCGCATCCTGGCGGTCGCGAACAAGCTCCGCGCCGGTGTCGTCTGGTCCAACACGTTCAACAAGTTCGACCCGACCTCGCCGTTCGGCGGTTACAAGGAGTCGGGCTTCGGCCGCGAGGGCGGCCGCCACGGCCTGGAGGCGTACCTCGATGTCTGACGCGCGACTGAGTGTCTTCAAGACCTACAAGCTGTACGTCGGCGGGAAGTTCCCGCGTTCCGAGAGCGGCCGGGTGTACGAGGTGACCGACTCGAAGGGCAAGTGGCTGGCCAACGCGCCCCTCTCCTCCCGCAAGGACGCCCGGGACGCGGTGGTCGCGGCCCGCAAGGCGTTCGGCGGCTGGTCGGGCGCGACGGCGTACAACCGCGGCCAGGTCCTCTACCGCGTCGCGGAGATGCTGGAGGGCCGCCGCGACCAGTTCGTCCGCGAGGTGGCCGACGCCGAGGGCCTGTCGAAGGCCAGGGCCGCCGAGCGGGTGGACGCGACGATCGACCGCTGGGTCTGGTACGCGGGCTGGACCGACAAGATCGCCCAGGTGGTCGGCGGCGGCAACCCGGTGGCGGGCCCGTTCTTCAACCTGTCCTCCCCCGAGCCGACGGGCGTGGTGGCGGTCCTGGCCCCGCAGGAGTCGTCCTTCCTGGGCCTGGTCTCGGTCGTCGCCCCGGTCGTCGCGACGGGCAACACGGCCGTGGTGGTCGCGAGCGAGAGGTCCCCGCTCCCGGCCCTGTCCCTCGCCGAGGTCCTCGCCACCTCCGACGTGCCCGGCGGCGTGGTCAACATCCTGTCCGGCCGCACGGCGGAGATCGCCGCGCCGCTCGCCGCCCACCAGGACGTGAACGCCATCGATCTCGCCGGTGCCGGCGAGGAGCTGGCCAAGGAGCTGGAGATCGCGGCGGCGGACAACCTCAAGCGCGTCCTGCGTCCACAGCCTGTGGACGACTGGACGGCGACTCCGGGCATCGAGCGCATGACGGCGTTTCTGGAGACGAAGACGGTCTGGCACCCCACGGGCTCGCTGGGCGCCTCCGGCTCGTCCTACTGACGGCCGGCCCGGCACGCCGGGAGCCGCGTACCTCCCCCGGCCCGGGAGCCGCGCACCTCCCCCGGCCCGGGAGTCGCGCCCCCGGTCCGGGAGGAGCGCGGCTCCCGGCTCCGTCGTGGCGGACGTCAGCCGCCCAGCAGCCCCGTCACCCGCCCCGCCACCGGCATACCGCCGACCGACGGGGCCTGCGTCACCGGATCCGTCAGCGTCCGCGAGTTCAGCGGCTTGAAGTCGGCCACCTGCGTAGCGACGCCGTTGGCGAGGGGGTCCACGCCCGTGCCCGCGAGCGGGTTGGGCCGCAGGCCCGCCACCGGGCCGGTCACATGGCGGACGGTGCCGAGCGTGGCCGGGAGAGCGGTCCGCGGTCCGCCCTCGTCCGCGGCGGCGGGAGGGGGCGGCGCCGCACCGGCGGAGACCGTGGTGTCCGCGGCGGCCGTCGCCGCGCCGCCTCCCAGCGCGGCGCCCGCGGTCGCGAGAGCGGCCAGGGCTCGCCGGGCGAAGGGGGTGCGGGGGGACGCGTGTCGGGTCATCGCTGCTGCCGCCTCGTCGTCGCGCGGCACCCACCGGGCGCCTCGGAACACCCCTCGGGCACTGCGGACGGTAATCGTAAGAACGCACACCGTAGCGCAGGAATAACGGCGTGTTCCAAAGCCGCTCCGGCGGGTCGTACGGCGGCCGCCGGATACCGCACACTGGTGTCCCGTGAGCTCCCATCCGCCCATACCCACGCGAGTCGTGCTGCTCTGCGGCCCTTCCGGCTCCGGCAAGTCCCTCCTCGCCGCCCGCTCCGGCCTGCCGGTGCTGCGGCTCGACGACTTCTACAAGGAGGGCACCGACCCCTCGCTGCCGCTGGTGGCCGGGAGCTCCGACATCGACTGGGACCACCCCGGTTCCTGGGACGCGGACGCGGCCGTCGCCGCGATCACGGACCTGTGCCGCACGGGCCGTACCCACGTCCCCGTCTACGACATCGCGCTCAGCGCCCGCACCGGCGAGGAGGCGGTCGACATCGGGCGGCCCCCCGTGTTCATCGCCGAGGGCATCTTCGCCGCCGAGATCGTGGCCCGCTGCCGCGACCTTGGCCTCCTGGCCGACGCGCTGTGCCTGAGCCGCGGCCCGGTGACGACGTTCCGCCGCCGTTTCCTGCGGGATCTGAGGGAGGGCCGCAAGTCGGTGCCGTTCCTGGTGCGCCGCGGCTGGCGGCTGATGCGGCAGGAGCGGACGATCATCGCCCGCCAGACGGCACTGGGCGCGTACGCCTGCGACCGGGACGAGGCGCTGGGCCGCCTGGCCGCCGCCGCGGCGGGCCGCTGCCCCACGGCCCGCACACCGGCGTAGCCGGACGGCGTCCGCGCGCACGCCCACGGCGCGTCCGCGCACAGCAAGAACGGGACTGGACGGCCCCCCCGGCCCTCCAGTCCCGTTCCCGCATCCCCCGTTCCCCCGTGCTTCCCCCGTTCTTCCCCGCTCCCCCGTGCTCCCCCCGCGTGGGTCGCGCTTCCCCCGTCCCCGTGGTGCTTCCCCATGAGTAAGAGACGCCGGGCGCCCCCGTGATACACCCCGGGCCCGATTTTTTTTCGGGTTTCCCCGGACCGGCCGGTACCTCAGGCGACGAGCTCGCCGAAGGCGTCCTCCCGGTCGCCTCCGAAGCTGAGGGCCTCGTCGTCGCGCAGCCGGCGCAGCGACCGCCAGATGCTGGACTTCACCGTGCCGACGCTGATGCCGAGGATGTCCGCGATCTCCGGGTCCGTACGTCCTTCGTAGTACCGCAGGACCAGCATGGTGCGCTGGGTCTCGGGCAGCCGGGCCAGCGCCTGCCACAGGACCGTGCGCAGTTCGGTGCCGCGCATCGCGTCCGTGTCACCGGGCGTCTCCGGCAGTTCCTCGGTCGGGTACTCGTTGAGCTTGCGGCGCCGCCAGGCGCTGATGTGCAGGTTGGTCATGGTGCGGCGGAGGTATCCGCCGACGGCCGCCTTGTCGCTGATCCGGTCCCACGCCTTGTACGTCGAGAACAGCGCGCTCTGGAGCAGGTCCTCGGCCTCGAAGCGGTCGCCGGTCAGGTGGTAGGCGGTCGCGTACAGGGAGGCGCGGCGCTCGCGGACGTAGGCGGTGAACGCCGCCTCGGTGTCCACGGCCTCCGCCGGCGAACGGCGCTCCCCCGGTGCCTCCCCGTACGCGGTTCCCCCGTGCGTCTCCCCCGTGTGCGCGTCGGCCGGCGCGACGGGCTGGAGCCCTTGCTGGCCGTACGCGGTGTGCTGGCGCCCGGCGCCGCGCGCGCACCCTCGCCCTCCCCCGGGCTCCCGGCCGCGCTCCAGCAGGGAGGTTCCCCCGCCCGCACCGGGCTTCTCCGAACCCCGGTGCGTGTGCATGTCGTGCAGACGCGTGACCACTGCGCCGCTGGTGATGGTGCCGTGCAGCGTGTTCATCTCGCGCCCCCCGTCATGGACTTCCGGCGTTCTGCGTACTGTCGTGCCGGGCGGCCCGCCGGTCCGTCCGGCCCGATGGGATGTGCCCGCAACCCAAGAGCCTGCCGTGCCCACTTCATGGCCGTGTCCGCCGACTGTCACAGACCTGTCACAACGGTTCGCCCCGCGAAGGCACGTTTCCTCACCGGCGGCGCGGGCGGGGCACGGCGCGGTGCCGGGCCCGGGGGCGGCCCTGTCCTGCGGGCCGCCCGGTCGAACAGCACGGCCCGCATGGGCCAGAATGAGGCCCGTGCCTTCCCTGTTGCTGATCGAGGACGACGACGCCATCCGTACGGCCCTGGAGCTCTCTTTGACGCGCCAGGGACACCGGGTGGCCACCGCTGCGAGCGGTGAGGACGGTCTGAAGCTGCTGCGCGAGCAGCGCCCGGACCTGATCGTGCTGGACGTGATGCTGCCCGGCATCGACGGGTTCGAGGTGTGCCGGCGCATCCGGCGCACGGACCAGCTGCCGATCATCCTGCTGACCGCCCGGAGCGACGACATCGACGTGGTCGTCGGCCTGGAGTCGGGCGCCGACGACTATGTCGTCAAGCCGGTGCAGGGCAGGGTCCTCGACGCCCGGATCCGGGCCGTGCTGCGGCGCGGGGAGCGGGAGTCCAGCGACTCGGCGACCTTCGGCAGCCTGGTCATCGACCGGGCCGCGATGACCGTCACCAAGAACGGCGAGGACCTCCAGCTCACCCCCACCGAGCTGCGGCTGCTGCTGGAGCTGAGCCGGCGGCCGGGGCAGGCGCTGTCGCGGCAGCAGTTGCTGCGGCTGGTGTGGGAGCACGACTACCTCGGTGACTCGCGGCTCGTGGACGCCTGTGTGCAGCGGCTGCGCGCCAAGGTCGAGGACGTGCCGTCCTCCCCGACCCTGATCCGTACCGTGCGCGGTGTCGGCTACCGGCTGGATCCGCCTCAGTGACACGGGAACACCAGGGGGGTTCGCGCGGCTGGGCCGCGGCGCGCAAGGGAGTCTGGTCGCGGCTGCGCCTGACCAGCCTGCGGCTGAGGCTGGTCGTCGTCTTCGGACTGGTCGCGCTCACCGCGGCCGTGTCCGCGTCCGGCATCGCGTACTGGCTCAACCGGGAGGCGGTGCTCACCCGCGCCCAGGACGCCGTACTGCGGGACTTCGAGCGGGAGATGCAGAACCGGGCCGGCGCCCTGCCCGAGCGCCCCACCCAGGACGAGTTGCAGCGCACCGCGAGCCAGATGGCCGGCAGCGGCCAGCGCTTCAGCGTGCTGCTCGCCGCGGCGGGCCCCGACGGCAGGACGGTGTACGGCGCTTCCGGCGGTCTCGGCGGCTTCACGCCGGCGGACGTGCCGGCGTCGCTGCGCGAGGCGGTGGACAAGCGGCAGAAGATCACCGCGGCCAACAAGCACGCCTACCACCTGTACTGGCAGCGGATCGTCGACGACGGCACCCCGTATCTGGTGGCCGGGACGAAGGTGATGGGGGGCGGACCGACCGGTTACATGCTCAAGTCGCTGGAGCCGGAGGCGAAGGACCTGAACTCGCTGGCCTGGTCGCTGGGGATCGCCACGGGGCTGGCGCTGATCGGTTCCGCGCTGCTCGCGCAGGCCGCCGCCTCGACCGTCCTCAAGCCCGTGCAACGGCTCGGGGTGGCCGCGCGGCGGCTGGGCGAGGGCAGGCTGGACACCCGGCTGAGGGTGTCCGGCACCGACGAACTGGCCGATCTCTCGCGCACGTTCAACAGTGCCGCGGAGGCGCTGGAGAAGCGGGTGGCGGACATGGCCGCGCGGGAGGCGGCCTCGCGGCGGTTCGTGGCGGACATGAGCCATGAGCTGCGTACCCCGCTGACCGCGATCACCGCCGTGACGGAAGTGCTGGAGGAGGAGCTGGAGTTCGAGGGCGGGGGCATCGATCCGATGATCGAGCCGGCCGTACGGCTGGTGGTGAGCGAGACGCGGCGGCTGAACGACCTCGTGGAGAACCTGATGGAGGTCACCCGCTTCGACGCGGGCACCGCCCGGCTGGTCCTGGACGACGTCGACGTCGCCGACCAGATCACCGCGTGCATCGACGCCCGTGCCTGGCTGGACGCCGTGGAGCTGGACGCCGAGCGCGGCATCCACGCCCGGCTCGATCCGCGCCGCCTGGACGTGATCCTCGCCAACCTGATCGGCAACGCGCTCAAGCACGGCGGCTCGCCGGTGCGGGTGTCGGTGACGGAGTCGGACGGGACAGGCGCGGAAGGCCCGGAAGGCCCAGGGGGCCCGGCGGGCGCGGAGGACGCGGAGGACGCGGAAGGCCCCGGGGGCGCGGACGGCGCGCAGGTCGTGATCCGGGTGCGGGACCACGGGCCCGGCATCCCCGAGGACGTCCTGCCGCACGTCTTCGACCGGTTCTACAAGGCGAGCGCCTCCCGGCCGCGCTCCGAGGGCAGCGGGCTCGGCCTGTCCATCGCCCTGGAGAACGCGCACATCCACGGCGGCAGCATCACCGCCGAGAACTCTCCCGAGGGGGGCGCGGTGTTCACGCTGCGGCTGCCCCGGGACGCCTCGAAGCTGACCGAGCCGGACCCCGCGGAGGGCGCGGGCGGCGCGGGCACCGGGGGCGAGGGCACGGACGCGAAGGGGCGGGGCCGATGACCGTACGCCGTCTGCTGGGGCTTCCCGTGCTGGCCGTGCTGCTCGCCGGGTGCGGCATCCGGCCCACGGAGGTGCCGACGGACTTCGGTCCGGCGCCCTCGCGGGTGCGCTGCGCGCCGCCCGAGACGGCGGCGCGGTCCACGCCCGGGACGCCGGTGCAGGTGTTCCTGGTGTGCGGGGCGTCGCTGGTGGCGGTGGACCGCGCGGTGCGGGTCCCGGACGGCGTGACGGGCCCGCAGCGGCGCCTGCTGCTGGCGCGGGGCCTGCTGGACCGGCTGGCCGAGCCGCCGACGGCCGCGGAGAAGGAGTCCGGGTACGGCACGGAGGTGCGCGGCGGGACGGCCCTGACCGGTCCGCGCCCCGGCGACCCGGAGGACACGCTGCGGCTCGGCGTCTCCCCGGCGGACCTCACCGCGTACGCGCTGTCCCAGATCGTCTGCACGCTCTCCCACTCGGCCGCGGCCGAGGGCGGCGGCTCGGTGGTCCTGGGCGGCCCGGGCGGGCAGCCGCCGCGCCGCTACACCTGCACGGACGAGGTCCGCGTCCGCCCCGGCGGGAGCGGACCGCCCTCCAGCGCGGTCGCCGGCGGATGACGGACGGGCTCCGGGCGGACCGGGCAAGGCGGCGCCGGTCGCACATGTGTGCGTGTGGCGTATGACTCATCCGAGTGGGCGGGGGCGGGGCGGAACCGATCCCGCCGGGCGCCGCGTCTAGGGGGGCGTGCAGCGTCAAGGCTCCATCGGCGGCAGCGCCGTGATCCGCATCCGTGTGACGGGGGGTGCCCTCCTCGCCGCGCATCTCGCGCTCGTCGCCTGGTGCACGCTTCGGCCGCTGGACGTTCCGTGGGTGATGCCCGCCAATGTGCACCCGCTCGCCGGCATCCGGGCCGACCTGGCACTGGGCTGGCCGGAGGCGGCCCGGCGCATCGGCGAGGGGCTCGCCCTGCTGGCGCCGCTCGGCGTGCTGCTGCCGATGGCGGGCGGGCGGCTGGGTGTCTCGCCGCTGGCCTCGCTCTTTCGCACGGTGGCCGCGGGGGCGCTGCTGTCGCTGGCCATCGAGCTGCTGCAGACCGGGGTGCCCGGCCGGGTGGTGGACATCGACTCCCTGCTGCTGAACACCGCGGGCGTTGCCCTCGCGCATCTGCTGGTGGTGCCCGCGGGCCGGGCCTGGGTCCGTCGCAGGTCCGCCCGCCGATGCGGCGCGGGCCTCCTCCAGAAGGAGGCGCCTCAGGGGCGGACCCCGACGATTCCCAGGGTCGGGATCGCCCCGTAGAGCGACGCTTTGGCCCGTTCGTCTCCGTAGCGTGGGGGCAGAAGGAAACAGTCGGCCCGCCGGCCGGATCGACGTCCGGGGACGTCCGGGGCACCCGTCCCGCCGCGCCGGCTGAAGCGCCTACAGGGGAACGACCGAACGACACCAAGGAGCCGCGATGTCCCGCCTCGCCCGACCCACCGACGGCCGCATGATCGGGGGAGTCTGTGCCGCACTGGCGCGGCGCTTCGGCACCTCCGCCACGACCATGCGCGTGATCTTCCTGCTCTCCTGCCTGCTGCCGGGCCCTCAGTTCCTGCTCTACATCGCTCTGTGGGTGCTGCTCCCCTCGGCGGACAAGGCTGCCCGCACGGCCTGGTGAGCGATACGGCCCCGACACATGCCGACGGGGCGCATCCGGGCGGACCGGATGCGCCCCGTCGGCGCATGAGGGCTGGGCGAGCGGCTCAGATGAGGGGGAGGGTCACCGGCAGCTTGTTCACCGGCACACCGCCGAGAAGGCCGGCGAGCGGGTCGATCGGGCTCTGGGGGAGCTTCTGGGCGGTCGGCTGGACGGCGGCCAGGCCGCCCTCGGCCGCCCTCTCGCCCTGCGTCAGCGCCTCACCCGCGCCCGGCAGCGACCGGGCCAGGCTCTCCACCGGCAGCGTCCGGGTGATGGGGTCCAGGGCCTGGCCCGGGTCCGGCGCGCCACCGACGGCACCGGCCGTGCCCGCGCCCGCGGCGGCGAAGGCGGCACCGAGGGCGGCGGCACCGAGGGTCTTGGCAACAGACTGCTTCATGAAAATGCGTCCTCGAAAAATGGATGACAGGGATGAGCGGTGCTCGACCGTAAACACGAGGCACCACCCGCCGCAAACATCGAATTGAGGACGGATTGTGAAAGCCCGTCCGCATGTACGGGACCCAGCCCCTCCAGAACGACCCCCGCCGCCTTCATCAACGCTGGTGAAGGCGGACTACCGGAACAGCCATTCGGATTTCAGCTCGGCATACCCGGGCTTGATGACGTCATTGATCATGGCCAGTCGTTCATCGAAAGGAATGAACGCTGATTTCATCGCATTGACGGAGAACCACTGCATGTCGTCGAGCGTGTAACCGAATGCCTCGACAAGATGCTCGAATTCCCGGCTCATGCTGGTGTGGGACATCAGCCGGTTGTCCGTGTTGACGGTCGCGCGGAAATGCAGGCGGCGCAGCAGCCCGATGGGGTGCTCGGCGTACGAGGAGGCGGCCCCCGTCTGGAGGTTGGAGCTGGGGCACAGCTCCAGCGGGATGCGCTTGTCACGGACGTAGGAGGCGAGCCGCCCGAGCGTGACCGAACCGTCCTCGTGCACCTGGATGTCGTCGATGATGCGCACCCCGTGCCCCAGCCGGTCGGCGCCGCACCACTGGAGCGCCTGCCAGATGGACGGCAGGCCGAACGCCTCTCCGGCGTGGATGGTGAAATGATTGTTCTCCCGCTTGAGGTACTCGAAGGCGTCGAGGTGGCGGGTGGGCGGGTGACCGGCCTCGGCGCCGGCGATGTCGAAGCCGACGACACCCACGTCCCGGTAGCGGTTGGCGAGTTCGGCGATCTCCAGGGAGCGGGCCGCGTGCCGCATGGCGGTCAGCAGCGCGCCGACGCGGATGCGGTGGCCGGCCTCCTTCGCCCGCCGCTCGCCCTCCCGGAAGCCCTCGTTGACGGCCTCGACGACCTCTTCCAGGGTGAGCCCGCCCTCCAGGTGCTGCTCGGGGGCGAAGCGCACCTCGGCGTAGACGACGCCGTCGCGCGCGAGGTCCTCGGCGCACTCGGCGGCGACGCGGACCAGCGCCTCGCGGGTCTGCATCACGGCGACGGTGTGGGAGAAGGTCTCCAGGTACCGCTCCAGGGACCCGGAGTCGGCGGCCTCCCGGAACCACAGGCCGAGCTTGTCCGGATCGGCGTCCGGCAGCTTCGCGTAACCGGTGGCGCGGGCGAGTTCGACGATGGTGGCCGGGCGCAGCCCGCCGTCGAGGTGGTCGTGCAGCAGAACCTTGGGCGCCCGGCGGATCTGGTCCGGCGTCGGGCTCTTCGCGGTGCTCTGGCTCGTCATTTCCGCACTGTAACTCCTACGCGCGTAGAAGGCGCCGGTTGTTGGAGGCGGTGCGGCGGTGTACGAATCGTGGTGCGGCGGTGTACGAATGCGTCGATACGTAACGGTGACCGCACGGACGGGTGGCGTACACCCGCTCTTCTGAGACTGTTCTGTCATGGCACAGCAAGCGACGCCGGCGCGCACGGCACGACTGGGGCGGGCGCTCGGTCCGGAGCCGACGCCGGTGAGCGGCGTGGTCCTGCTGCTCCCCGGCGGTGACGAGGTGTCGAGCCGCCGGCCCTCTCCCCTGGTGGCGACCGCGTCGATGCGCGCGCTGGGCCGCCGCCTGTCGCGCGCGGGGCGGGCCGAGGGCCTGGCCGCGCACGTCGTGCACTACCGCTGCCGCGGCTGGAACGGCAGCGAGGCGCGTCTGGCGCGGGACGCCTCCTGGGCCGCCGACGAGGTGGTACGGCGCTACGGGGACGTGCCCGTCTGCCTGGCCGGTGTCGGCATGGGCGGCCGGGCGGCGCTGCGCGCGGGCGGGCACGACGCCGTCGGCGCGGTGGTCGCCCTCGCCCCGTGGCTGCCGGAGGAGGACATGGCGGCGTCGCCCGAACCGGTGAAACAGCTCGCCGGCCGGCATGTGCTGATCGTGCACGGCACGAACGACGCGCGGAGCGATCCCGAACTGTCGTTCCGGCTGGCGGCCCGCGCGAAGAAGGCCAACCGGGACGTGTGCCGGTTCGAGGTCCACTCCGACGGGCACGGGCTGCACCACTACCGCGACGAAGTCCTGGCCCTGGTCGAGGACTTCGTGATGGGCGTGCTGTTCGGGCGGGCGTTCTCGCGGCCGGTGGCGGACGCGCTGGCGGCCCCGCCGCCGCTCGGGCTGCGGATGCCGCTGGCGGCGGGGTTCGGCACCTCTTTGCGGCGGTAGAGCGCCGCCGGGGCGCACCGCACGGCAGCTCTCCGCGGCAAAGGCGCCCGCCGGGACTCACCGTTCACGGCAGGCGCGGGCAGCGCGTCGCCGCCGGGAGCCGCGCCGCCCCGTGTGGCGCCCCTCAGTGGGGGAGCAGGTTGCCCCGTCTGGACAGCAGGAACCTCTTGAACGCCGCCACCGGTGGCGTGTCCGGGCGGCCCGCCAGCCAGGCCACCCCGATCTCGCGGGCCGCGCGCGGGGCCGTGACCGTCAGTTCGGCCACGCCCGGGCGGGGCACGGCGGGCGGCGGCAGCAGGGCGACGCCCAGACCGGCCGCGACCAGACCGCGCAGCGTCTCGGCCTCCTCCCCCTCGAAGGCCACCCGCGGCCGGAACCCGGCCTCCTGGCACAGGGCGTCGGTGATGCGGCGCAGCCCGTAGCCGGGCTCCAGGGTCACGAACATCTCGTCGGCGGCCTCGGCCAGGCGCACGCGCCGGCGGGCGGCCAGGCGGTGGTCGGCGGGGACGACCAGGCGCAGCTTCTGCTCGTCGAGGCGGCGGGCGACCAGGTCCGGCGCGTCGGGGACCGGGGAGGTCAGGCACAGGTCCAGTTCCCCGGCGCGCAGCCGCTCCAGCATCGCCTCGCCGTAGTTCTGCACCAGGCTGAAGCGGACGCGCGGATGATCGGCGCGGAAGGCGTGGAGCAGCCCGGGCACGGTCTCGGCGCCCATGGTGTGCAGGAAGCCGAAGGCCACCTTGCCGGTGGCCGGGTCGGCGTCCGCGCGGACCTCCTCGGCGGCCCGCTCGATCTCGGCGAGGGCGCGTTCGACGGAGGCGAGGAAGGTGCGCCCGGCGGGGGTGAGGGAGACCGTGCGGCCGCGGCGGGCGAACAGGTCGACGCCCAGGTCCTGTTCGAGGCGGACCAGGGCGCGCGAGAGGGTCGACTGGGGGACGTTCATCTCCTGCGCGGCGCGCGTGACGTGCTCGGTGCGGGCGACGCCGGCGAAGTGGGCCAGGCGTGGCGCGAGCAGCGCGACGATGTCTTCTGTGTCACCGGACGGTGACAGGCGACCCTGTGACCTCTGCTGATGCACCATGGGAACGATTATGGCGATTCCATGCATTGGACGGATCAGCGGGCGCCTCCGTACGGTCCCGGTATGACTCCCGCCAGTACCGGGGCGTCCACCACCGTGGGCGCCGCCTCCGCCGTCTTCGCACCCGACTCCGCCTCCCGCTCCGGGGCCAGCTCCGAGTCCCGTATGTCCCCCGGCGGGCCCGGCTACCGCCGGATGAGCCTCGCCCTGTTCCTCGCGGGCGTCGCCACCTTCGCCCTGCTGTACTCCACCCAGGCCCTGCTGCCGCTGATCTCCGGCGACTTCGGCGTGAGCGCGAGCGACGCGAGCTGGACGGTGGCCGCCGCGACCGGTGGTCTGGCGGTGTCCGTGCTGCCGATGAGCGCGCTGTCGGAGCGCTTCGGGCGGCGTACGGTCATGACGGCGTCGCTGGCGGTCGCGGTGACCGTGGGGCTGCTGGTCCCCTTCGCCCCCTCGCTGCCCGCGCTGGTGGCGCTGCGGGCGGTGCAGGGCGCGGCGCTGGCCGGGCTGCCGGCCTCGGCGACGGCCTACCTCGCGGAAGAGGTGACGCCGAAGGCGCTGGTCACCGCCATCGGCCTGTTCGTGGCCGGCAACAGCGTCGGCGGGATGAGCGGGCGCATCGTCACCGGCTGGGTCGCCCAGGAGTGGGGCTGGCGGGTCGCCGTCGGCGTGGTCGGGGCGCTCGCGGTGGCGTGCGCGGTGGCCTTCCGGCTGCTGCTGCCGAGGCCGAGGCACTTCCACCCGGGCTCGCTGCGCCCGCGGGTGCTCGCCCGCACGGTCCGCGACCACCTCGCCAACCCGCTGCTGCGCCGCCTGTACGCGATCGGCGCCCTGTTCATGACGGTGTTCGGCGGCGTCTACACGGTGATCGGCTACCGCCTGGCCGGGGCGCCGTTCTCGCTGCCGCAGGGCATCGTCGGCTCCGTCTTCCTCGTCTACCTGGTCGGCACGGTCTCGGCGTCGGCCGCCGGCCGCCTGGTGGGCCGCCTCGGGCGGCGCGGGGCGCTGTACCTGGCGGGCGGTACGACGGCGGCCGGGCTGCTGCTCTCCCTGGCGCCGTCCCTGCCGCTGGTCCTGCTGGGCCTGGTGCTGATCACGGCGGGCTTCTTCGCGGGGCACGCGGTGGCGTCGTCGGCGGTCGGCAAGACGGCGGCGCACGGCCGCGCCCAGGCGTCGGCCCTGTACCAGTCCGCGTACTACGTCGGCTCCAGCGCGGGCAGCACGGTGGGCGCGGTGGCCTTCCACGCCCAGGGCTGGGCCGGGACGGTCGCCGTCGGGCTGCTGGCCGTGCTGGGCGTCGCGGCCATCACGCTGCTCGGGTCGCGGGCGGCGCGGCGGGAGCGGTACGCCGTGACGGCCTGACCCGCGGCCGCGCGCCTTAGCGGCCCGGCCTTTCCCGGCTCCGGAAGCCGTTGTCAGTGCCCTGCGGTAGCTTCCCCAGTGCGAGGCGCGAACACGCGCACGAGGGACGGCCACAGGGGTGGGTGGACGATGACCAACGGCACGGCGGCGACCGCGGAGCTGGACTCGGCGCTGGAGCGGCACCGGGTGGAGCTGACCGGCTACTGCTACCGGATGCTCGGCTCCTCCTTCGAGGCGGAGGACGCGGTGCAGGACACCCTGGTGCGCGCCTGGCGGAGCTACGACAGGTTCGAGGGCCGCTCCAGCCTGCGTTCCTGGCTCTACCGCATCGCGACCAACGTCTGCCTGGACATGCTGGCCGCGGGCAGCAAGCGCGCCCGGCCCATGGACCTGACGGAGTCGACGCCGCTGGCCCGGGCCGCCCTGTCGCCCCGCCCGGACCACACCTGGCTGGAGCCGGTGCCGGACGCCCGCGTGCTGCCGGCCGTCCAGGACCCAGCGGAGGCCGCGGTCGCCAAGGAGTCGGTGCGGCTCGCCTTCATGGCCGCCCTCCAGCGGCTGCCGCCCAAGCAGCGGGCGGTGCTGATCCTGCGCGAGGTGCTGGCGTGGAAGGCGAGCGAGGTCGCCGAGCTGCTGGGCACCTCGGTCGCCTCCGTCAACAGCGCCCTTCAGCGGGCCCGCGCCACGCTGGCCGAGCGGGCGGACCGGGGGGCCGACGCGGCGGTGTCCGACCCGCTGGACGAGAAGCAGCAGCAGCTGCTTGAGCGCTATGTCGCCGCGTTCGAGGGATACGACATGACGGCCCTGACGGCCCTGCTGCACGAGGACGCCGTCATGACGATGCCGCCGTTCGACCTGTGGCTGGCCGGCCCCGCGGACATCACCGGCTTCATGACGACGCTCGGCGCCTCCTGCGCGGACTCCCGGCTGGTGCCCGTGCGGGCCAACGGGCTGCCGGGGTTCGCCCACTACAAGCCGGACCCGGAGGCGGGCGGCTTCACGCCGTGGGCGATCCAGGTTCTGGAGATCTCAGACGGCCGGATCACCGGTTTCCACTGCTTCCTCGACACCCGGCGGTGGTTCCCGCTGTTCGGGCTGCCCCTCCGTCTCGAAGCCGAGGCCGGTCAGGCCGAGCAGGGCCTGTAGGGCCGGGCCGGGGTCACGCAGCCGTATCCGGCCCCCGGCTCGCCTCGCGGTGAGCTCCAGGCGGGCCAGCAGCTCGACGACGGCCAGCCCCGGCGGGCCGAGCCCGCCGACGTCGCAGACGACGACGGAGGCCCCGGTGGTCTCCAGCAGCGCGCGCACCTCGCCGCAGAGCCGGGGCAGCTCCTGCGGGGAGAGGGCGTCCGGCAGCACGAGTACGGCGGGTGTCACGGCATCCACCTGCGGTAGACCCGGGGTGGTCGCCGAACTCATCGGTGCGGGGACGGGTCCCGTGGGCGACGGCCCCGGTGAAGATCACATTGACCTGCCGGCGCCGCGCACCCGGAGAATTGCCTGCATGCCCCACATACCCGCTCCGGCCGTGCTGCCCGACGCCCCCCTCTTTGCCGGGGAGGCGCCGTGCAAGGGGTGCTGACGGGGTTCGCGGTCATCGCCGTCGTCATCGGCGTCGGTTATGTCCTGGGCCGGGGCGGCCATCTCGGCGAGCAGGGGCGCGAGGTGCTGACCCGGCTCGCCTTCCATGTGGCCTCACCGGCGCTGCTGTTCACCACGCTGGCGCGGGCGGACCTGTCGGTGGTGTTCTCCGACCGGCTGCTGGTGACGGCGCTGAGCACGGCCGCCGTGATGGGGGTGTTCATCGCCGTCGGCGTCGTACGCCGCTGGGGCGTGGGCCGGACCACGATCGGCGCGCTGTGCTCCGGTTACGTCAACTCCGGCAACCTCGGCATCCCCATCGCCGTGTACGTCCTCGGGGACGCCTCGCTGGTGGCGCCGGTGCTGCTGTTCCAGCTGGTCGCCCTCGCCCCGCTCGCGCTGACGATCCTGGACCTGGCGGGCGGCGACGGGAAGGACCCGCTGTGGCGGCGGCTGCTGACGCCGCTGCGCAACCCGATAGCGGTCGGGGCGCTGGCCGGGGTCGCGGTCGCGGCGAGCGGGCTGCGGGTGCCGGACCCCGTGATGGACCCGTTGGAGCTGATCGGCAACATGTCCGTCCCGGCGGTCCTGCTGGCCTTCGGGATCTCCCTGTGCGGCAGCGCGATGCCCCTGCGCGGCGCGGACCGGCGGCCGGTGCTGCTCGCGGTCGCGCTGAAGTCGGTGGGCCAGCCGGCGGTGGCCTGGGCGCTGGCGGCGGGGGTGTTCGGGCTGCGGGGCGCGCAGTTGCTGGACGTGGTGGTGACGTCGGCGCTGCCGACCGCGCAGAACATCTTCACGTACGCGTCGGCGTACCGGGTGGGCGAGCGCGTCGCCCGGGACGCGGTCCTGGTGTCGACGGTGGTGGCGGTACCGGTGCTGGTGGGGGTGGCGGCGGTGCTGGGGTGACGGCAGGTCAGTCGACGGGGAACTCGCCGGTGTGGAGGGTGAGGCCGAACGGTTCCGGGAGCTTGATCGGGTCACCGAACTTGGCCGCGCTCAGAACCCGGTACACGTCACCCTTCGGCTCTCCGTAGAGGGTCGCGGTCGGACCTCCGGGAGCCCAGCGGTCGACCAGAAGGCAGAACGGGAGGCCGGCCGTCGCGTAGGCGGCGGGCTTGCTGACGCGGTCGTGGCGGGCGTTCGACGTGGAGGTCACCTCGACCACGAGTTCGGCGAGGGCGGCGGGGATGTGGGAATCCGCCTCCGCGCATTCCTCCACGGGCGCGACCAGCAGGTCCGGGATGAGCATGCCCAGCCGCGTGGGCACAGCGATGGCCTGGGTCTGGAAGATCTCCAGGTTCTCGGGGATCACGGAGTACAGGCGACGCTGGATGCGGGCCGCGATCACGTTGTGGCGGGACGCGGGAGCGGGTGACACGGTGATGACCCCTGATCTCCACCTTGCTGCCCTCAGGCCATTCCATCTCCTCCCAGAACCGGACCAGGTCGTCCCAGCCCTGCTCGGGGTCGTGGCTGACGGTGAGTGCGCCCATGGCGATCTCCTATCGGTGCGTCACCGATCCCAGCATGCCGAACGGGACCGGCGCAGGTCCACCGGTCCCGTTCACAGGGAAAGCGCAGGTCAGGCGATACGTTCCAGCACCACCGGCGAGGCGGTGAAGGCCGTGTCGGCGGGGGCGATGTCGTACGAGCCCGCCAGCGCCGCGAGGGCGTACTCGAAGCGCTCGGGGGTGTCCGTGTGGAGGGTCAGCAGGGGCTGGCCCTGGGTCACCCGGTCGCCGGGCTTGGCGTGCAGCTCCACGCCCGCGGCGGCCTGCACCGGGTCCTCCTTGCGGGCGCGTCCGGCGCCCAGGCGCCAGGCGGCGACGCCGATGTCGTAGGCGTCCAGGCGGGTGAGGACGCCGGAGGCCGGCGCCGTGACCACGTGCCGCTCGCGCGCCACCGGCAGTTCCGCGTCCGGGTCGCCGCCCTGGGCCGCGATCATGCGGCGCCAGACGTCCATGGCGGAGCCGTCGGCGAGGGCCTTCGCCGGGTCGGCGTCCTTGATCCCGACCGCGTCGAGCATCTCGCGGGCGAGCGCGAGGGTCAGCTCGACGACGTCCGCCGGGCCGCCGCCCGCCAGGACCTCGACGGACTCGCGGACCTCCAGGGCGTTGCCCGCCGTGAGGCCGAGGGGGGTGGACATGTCGGTGAGCAGGGCGACCGTCTTCACGCCGTGGTCGGTGCCGAGCCCGACCATGGTGGAGGCGAGTTCACGGGCGTCGTCGAGGGTCTTCATGAAGGCGCCGCTGCCGACCTTCACGTCCAGCACCAGCGAGCCGGTGCCCTCGGCGATCTTCTTCGACATGATCGAGGAGGCGATGAGCGGGATGGCCTCGACCGTGCCGGTCACGTCGCGCAGGGCGTAGAGCTTCTTGTCGGCGGGGGCCAGGCCGTCGCCCGCCGCGCAGATGACCGCGCCGACGCCGTCCAGGACGGACAGCATCTCCTCGTTGGACAGCAGCGCCCGCCAGCCGGGGATCGACTCCAGCTTGTCCAGGGTGCCGCCGGTGTGGCCGAGGCCGCGGCCCGACAGCTGCGGGACGGCGGCGCCGCAGGCCGCGACCAGCGGGGCCAGCGGCAGGGTGATCTTGTCGCCGACGCCGCCCGTGGAGTGCTTGTCGGCGGTCGGGCGGGACAGCGCGGAGAAGTCCATGCGCTCGCCGGAGGCGATCATCGCCGCGGTCCAGCGGGCGATCTCGCGGCGGTTCATGCCGTTGAGGAGGATGGCCATCGCGAGGGCCGACATCTGCTCGTCGGCCACCTCCCCGCGGGTGTACGCGTCGACGACCCAGTCGATCTGCGCGTCGCTGAGCTCGCCGCGGTCCCGCTTGGTGCGGATGACGGAGATGGCGTCCATGGCCATGGGTGGTTCCTTCCAGGAGTGCGAAGGGGGAAGGGGAAACGCGCGGCCCCTCCGAGCGGTCGGTCGCGGCTCGGAGGGGCCGTGCAAGGGTCATCCGGTGAGATGGTCCGGACCGAACGCCTGCGGGAGCATCTCCGACAGCGGCAGGACGCCCGCCGGGGTCTGAAGCAGCAGCTCCGGGCCGCCGAACTCGTACAGCAGCTGGCGGCAGCGCCCGCAGGGGACGAGGACCTCGCCGTGGCCGTCCACGCAGACGAAGTGGGTCAGCCGGCCGCCGCCGGTGAGCTGGAGCTGGGAGACCAGGCCGCACTCGGCGCACAGGCCGATGCCGTAGCTGGCGTTCTCCACGTTGCAGCCCGTCACCGTGCGGCCGTCGTCGGCCAGGGCGGCGGCGCCGACCGCGTACCCGGAGTACGGGGCGTACGCCCGGGACATGGCGTCCCGGGCGGCCCGGCGCAGCGCCGCCCAGTCGGCGCCGGTCACTTGCCCTGTCCCTTCCGGTACGGCAGGCCGTCCGCCTTCGGCATCCGCAGGCGCTGCGCGGACAGGGCGAGGACGACGAGCGTGACGACGTACGGCGTGGCGGAGACGACCTGGTTGGGGACCTCGTCGGTGCTCGCGTACCAGGCGAAGACCAGGGCGCCGACGACCACGGTGACCACGGCCTTGACGTACGCCTTGCGGACCGCGAACCAGATCGCCCCCGCGAGCAGCAGCAGCGCGCCGAGCAGCAGCAGCGCGTGGACGTTGGCGGAGCCGCCGCGCAGGTTGAGGCTGTCGGTGTAGCCGAACAGGCCGGCGCCGATGGCGAGGCCGCCCGGCATCCAGTTGCCGAAGATCATCGCCGCGAGGCCGATGTAGCCGCGGCCGCTGGTCTGGCCCTCCAGGTAGAAGGGGTTGGCGACGATGGAGAGGAAGACGCCGCCGAGCCCGGCCAGACCGCCGGAGATGATCACGGCCAGGTACTTGTACTTGTAGACATTGACGCCGAGGGACTCGGCGGCGACCGGGTTCTCGCCGCAGGAGCGCAGGCGCAGGCCGAACGGGGTGCGCCACAGGATCCACCAGGTGGCGGGGATCAGGGCGACGGCGATCAGGGTCAGCCAGGAGACGTTGGTGACCAGGCCGCCGAGCAGGCCGGCGAGGTCCGAGACCAGGAACCAGCCCTTGTCGTTGAGGTCGCTCAGCGCGTCGGACAGTCCGGGCACGGTGAAGTGGCCGAGGGAGTCCACCGCCGGGGACTGCTTGGCGGAGCCGCCGGGCTCGCCCTCGAAGGCGAGGGGGGCCAGGTAGCGGGTGGCGCCCAGGGCGAGGATGTTGAGGGCCACACCGGAGACGATGTGGTTGACGTTGAAGGTGACGGTGACGATCGCGTGCAGCAGGCCGCCGAGCGCGCCGCCGATGATGCCGACCAGGACGCCGGTCCACGGGCCCCACTGGAAGCCGGCCCAGGCGCCGAACCAGGTGCCGAGGATCAGCATGCCTTCGAGGCCGATGTTGACGACGCCCGCGCGCTCGGCCCACAGGCCGCCGAGACCGGCCAGGCCGATGGGGACGGCGAGCTGGAGCGCGGTGGACATCTGGCTGACGTTGGTGATGCCGTCGGCGCCGGTGATGATGCGGACGAGCGAGGTCAGCGCCAGGGCTCCGGCGATGACCAGCAGCAGGACGGGCAGCGACAAGCGGCGGCCGGTCGGTGCCGCGGGCCGCAGCGTGGGCTGGTTGACGTCGGTCGCCGTGGTCTGCGGGGTGGTCATCGGCCAGCCACCTCCTTCGTGGTGTCGGTGTCGGCGCCCAGGACGTGCCCGGCGGCCAGTTCGGCGCCGACGCGGCGCTGCTGGCGGCGCAGGCCCCACTCGCGGACGGCCTCGTAGGAGACGACGACCGAGAGCACGATCAGGCCCTGCATGATGACCGCGATCTCCTTGTCGTAGCCGTGGAAGTCCAGCTCCGGCGACGCCTTGTCGAGCCAGGCCCACAGCAGGGCGGCGAAGGCGATGCCGACCGGGCTGTTGCGGCCCAGCAGGGCGATGCCGATGCCGAGGAAGCCGATGCCGGTGGGGAAGTTGAGGCTGTAGGTGTGGGTGTCGCCGAGCAGGATCGGCAGGCCCGCGAGACCGGCGATGGCGCCGGAGATGAGCATGGCGGTCAGCACCATGCGCTTGGGGTCGACGCCGCTGGCCGCGGCGGCGGACTCCGAGGCGCCGGAGGCGCGCAGGTCGAAGCCGAAGCGGGTGCGGTTGAGGACGACCCAGTAGCCGATGCCGAGCAGCACCGCGAGGAACACCAGGCCGTAGATCTCGCCGGCCGCGCCCAGGTCGATGCCGGGGATCCAGCCGGAGTCGTGCATCTCGCCGGTGGTGTTGTTGTTGCCGACCTTGACGCCGAAGACGTCCGGCAGCCAGAGGTAGCCGATGACGGAGGTGGCGATCGCGTTCAGCATGATCGTGGCGACGACCTCGCTGACCCCGCGGGTGACCTTCAGGACACCGGCGATGCCGGACCAGAACGCGCCGGTGAGGGCGGCGGTCAGCAGCAGCAGCGGGACCTGGAGGAAGGCCGGCAGGGCGGCGTGGGCGCCGACGATCGCGGTGAGCATGGCGGCGAGCTGGTACTGGCCGTCGACGCCGATGTTGAACAGGTTCATCCGGAAGCCGATGGCGACCGCCAGCGCGGCGACGTAGTACATCGACGCCTGGTTGACGATGAGGACCTGGATGTCGGAGAACCCGGCCTGCTCGAACATGAGGGCGAACGGCTCGACGGGGTTCTTGCCCGAGGCGATCAGCGCGATCGCGCTCAGGACGAAGGCCACGGCGAGCGCGATGACCGGACCGGCCACCGCGAGGAGCACGCGCTCCTTGTCGAACTTCTTCATCAACGGGCCTCGTCTTCCCTGCCCGGGCCGGCGGCCGGGGGCTCTTCGTGTTCGAGGTGGCCGGTGGCGGCACCGGTCATCGCCGAGCCGAGCTCCTCGGGGGTGATGGAGGCCGGGTCGGCGTCGGCGACCAGCCTGCCGTCGTAGATCACGCGGAGGGTGTCGGACAGGCCGATCAGCTCGTCCAGGTCGGCGGAGATCAGCAGCACCGCCAGTCCCTCGCGGCGCGCCTCGCGGATGTGGTCCCAGATCGCCGCCTGCGCGCCGACGTCCACACCGCGGGTGGGGTGCGCGGCGATCAGGAAGCGCGGCTGGTGGCTCATCTCGCGGCCGACGATCAGCTTCTGCTGGTTGCCGCCGGACAGGGAGGCGGCGGTGACGTCGATGCCCGGGGTGCGGACGTCGTACGTCGTCACGATCCGCCGGGTGTCCTCCTGGGCCGCCTTCGGGTCCAGCCAGACGCCCTTGGCGTTGGGCTTCTCGGTGACGTGGCCGAGGATGCGGTTCTCCCAGAGGGGGGCCTCCAGGAGCAGGCCGTGGCGGTGGCGGTCCTCGGGGATGTAGCCGACGCCCTGCTCGCGGCGCTTGCGGGTGGTCCAGCCGGTGATCTCCTCGTCGCCGAGGCGGATCGTGCCGGAGTCGGCGTGGCGCAGCCCGATCAGCGCGTCCACCAGCTCGGTCTGGCCGTTGCCCTCGACGCCCGCGATGCCCAGCACCTCACCGGCGTGGATGGTGAAGGTGACGTCGTCGAGCAGGGCCTTGCCGCCGGGGGCCGCCAGGCGCAGCTTCTCGACGGTGAGGACGGGGCGGTCGGTGACGGTGGACTCGGCGGTCTCCGGGGTGGGCAGCTCGCTGCCGACCATCATCTCGGCGAGCTGGCGCGGGGTCGTCTCGGCGGGCACGGCCGTGCCGACCGTCGTGCCGCGGCGGATGACGGTGATGTCGTCGGCGACCGAGAGGACCTCGCCCAGCTTGTGGGAGATGAAGATGACGGACAGGCCCTCCGACTTCAGCTCGCGCAGGTTGTCGAAGAGGGCGTCCACCTCCTGCGGGACGAGGACCGCGGTGGGCTCGTCCAGGATCAGCGTGCGGGCGCCGCGGTAGAGGACCTTGAGGATCTCCACGCGCTGGCGGGCGGCGACGCCGAGCTCCTCGACCACGGCGTCGGGACGCACGCCGAGACCGTAGCGGTCGGAGATCTCCTGGATCCTGCGGCGGGCCTTGGAGCCGATGCCGTACAGCTTCTCGCTGCCCAGCACCACGTTCTCCAGCACCGTCAGGTTGTCGGCGAGCATGAAGTGCTGGTGGACCATGCCGATGCCGCGGGCGATGGCGTCGGCCGGCGACGAGAAGCTCACCTGCTCGCCGTCGATCGCGATGGTGCCCTCGTCCGGCTTCTGCATGCCGTAGAGGATCTTCATCAGCGTCGACTTGCCGGCGCCGTTCTCGCCGACGAGGGCGTGGACGGTGCCCTTGCGGACGGTGAGGTGGATGTCGTGGTTGGCCACGACACCGGGGAAACGCTTCGTGATCCCGGCGAGCTCGACGGCGGTCACCTGACCGTTGACCGCCGCGCCGGCCGGAGGGCTGCTGGACGCGTGGATGGCGCACTCTCCTGGGGACGGGGGTCATCTACACGCGTAGCGCCCCTACGGCATCGAAACGAGCGGCGCACCGAGCAACGGGGTACGGGGAGGCGGGCCTCCCCGTACCCCGCTGCGCGGACGCAACCCGGCGGTTGCACGCTGTTCGAGGTGGTGCAGTATCAGCTGCTCTTGACCTTGATCTCGCCGCTGATGATCTTCTCCTTGGCCGTCTTGATGGCTTCCTGGAGCTCGGCGTTCCGCGCGAACTTCGGGTTGGAGTCCGACAGGCTCACCTCACCGCTCTTCAGATCGCCCCTGACGATACCGGTCTGCGGCTTGCCGTCCTTCACGGACTTCGCGAGGTTGTACACCGCCTTGGCGACGTCCTTCATCGCCGAGGTGAGGATGGAGTCCTTGTACTTCGCGAGGGCTTCCTGCTGGTACTGGTCGGAGTCGACGCCGATCGCCCACACCTTGTTGGCGGCGGCGGCCTCGATCACGCCCTGTCCGGACAGACCGGCGGCAGCGTAGACGACGTCGGCCTTCTTCTCGATCTGGCCCTCGGCGGCGGTCTTGCCCTTGTCCGGGCTGGAGAAGCCGCCCTCCTCGGCCGTCTGCGTCAGGTACTGGGAGAGGACCTTGACCTTGGGGTCGGTGTCCTTCACGCCCTGCTCGAAGCCGGCCTGGAACTTGTGGATCAGCGGGACGTCCACGCCGCCCACGAAGCCGACGACCTTGCTCTTGGTGGACTTGGCGGCGGCGACACCGGCCAGGTACGACGCCTGCTCCTCGGAGAAGACGAGGTCGGCCACGTTGTCGGCGTTGACCGTGGAGTCGTCCACGATGCCGAAGGTCGTGTCCGGGTACTTCTCCGCGGCGCCCTTCATGGCGGTGGCGTACGCGTAGCCGACACCGACGACCGGGTTGTAGCCCTGCTTGGCCAGGGACTCCAGGCGCTGCTGCTTGTCCGCGTCCGTCTCGCCCTCGGTGGGCTCGATGTCGGCGGTGGTGTAGTCGAACTCCTTCTTCGCCCGCTCCAGGCCGGCGAAGGCGGCGTCGTTGAAGGACTGGTCACCCTTGCCGCCGACGTCGTAGGCGATGGCGAGGCCCTTGTCGCCCTTCGACTCCGACGACCCGGAGGTCGAGGTACCGCCGCAGGCGGAGAGCGCGAGGGCCAGGGAGGCGGTCGCTGCGCCTGCGACCGTGATCCGGGAAATCCGGCGCATGTGGTGCTCCTGTCGTGCTAGCGCCGGACGGTTCGGCTTCGGCGCTGACTTCGCCGCAGATTAACGCGCGTAGACCTACCTGAAAACCCCTTCTGTCCACCTTGTTATCCGCCCGTGGCCAACCGGCCGTGCGCGGCGCGCCGAGTGTTGCCGACCGCAAAGGAAGGGTGGCGGCGGGTAACCGGGCGGCGGGACGGCCGACCGGGCGGACACCGGCGGCACCCGCCCGTTTCGTCAGCGTCCGGTCGCTTTCATCCGATCGGCCGGTACGGCTGCCGGTACGGCTCGGGGCGCGGGCGGGCGAGGGGGCGGATGACCGGCAGCGGGCGGGCCGGGGCGGGCGAGGTGGTACGGGCCGGGGGCCTGGGCCGGACGGGGGGCGGGGCCGGTTGGTGCGGGCCGGTGTTCACCGGCGCGTCGGCCCCGCCGCGCGCGTCACTCGGTGCGGACCTTGATGGAGCCGTCGATGATGCCCGCCTTCGCCTTCGCGACGGCGTCCTTCAGGCCCGGGACGGCGGCGAACCGCGGGTTGCTCTCGGTCAGGCCGACGCCGTTGACCTTCAGGTCGAAGGTCTGGGTGCCGGTCAGCGGCTTGCCGTCCTTCACGGACTTGGCCAGGGCGTACACCGAGCCGCCGACGTCCTTGGTCGCCGAGGTGAGGATGGAGTCCTTGTACTTCGCGAGGGCTTCCTGCCGGTACTGGTCGGAGTCGACGCCGATCGCCCAGACCCCGGCCTTGGCGGCGGCCTCGATCACCCCCTGTCCGGACAGGCCGGCGGCATGGTAGACGACGTCCGCCTTCTTCTCGATCTGGCCCTCGGCGGCGGCCCTGCCCTTCTCCGGGCTGGAGAAGCCGCCCTCCTCGGCCGTCTGCGTCAGGTACTGGGAGAGGACCTTCACCTTGGGGTCGGTGTCCTTCACGCCCTGCTCGAAGCCGGCCTCGAACTTGTGGATGAGCGGGACGTCCACGCCGCCCACGAAGCCGACCGACTTCGTCCTGGTGGCCTTCGCGGCGGCGACACCGGCCAGGTACGACGCCTGCTCCTCGGCGAAGACCAGAGAGGCGACGTTCTTGCCCTCGACCACGGAGTCGACGATGCCGAAGGTGGTCTTCGGGTACTTGGCGGCCACGGCCTTCATCGCCGGACCGTAGGCGAACCCGACGCCGATGACCGGGTTGTGGCCCTGGCGCGCCAGGGACGCCAGGCGCTGCTCCTTGTCGGCGTCCGTCTCGCCCTCGGTGGGCTCGATGTCGGCGGTCTCGTAACCGAACTCCTTCTTCGCCCGCTCCAGGCCCGCGTACGCGGCGTCGTTGAAGGACTGGTCGCCCCGGCCGCCGATGTCGTAGGCGATGGCGAGACCCTTGCCGCCCTTCGCGCCGCTGTCGACGCTGTCCTTCTCGCTGCTGGTGCTGCCGCAGGCGGTGGCGGCGAGGGCGAGCGACGCGACCCCCACCGCGGCGCGGGTCAGTCTCGGTATCCGGCGCATCTGAAGTTCCCCATTCTTCACAACCCCGCAGCGGATGCTCGGTTCGGCGCACATTAACGCGCGTAGAAACCCCTGGGAACGGGGTTCCCCGGGGCCGTTATCCATTCGTGCCGGTGGCCGGTTACGGCCCGGTGAACCACCGGTTCGAAGGGGAACGAAAGGGCGCCAACGGGGCACCGGTCAGCCGGCGGCCCGCCCGGCCGCCGCCGGGACGGGCCGGGGCCGGCTAGCTGTTCTGTCCGGGGAGGTTGTGGACGGGTGAGCCAGGTCTCGGCTGGGGGATCTTGAACGGGTGAGGGCCTTCCGGTTCGGTGTGGATTG